>JANLTS010000330.1:0-12525 GCA_031363045.1 Hyphomicrobiales bacterium | reverse complement strand
CACGATTTTTGGCGATCTCGGCGATGATGGGCTCTTCGGTGGCCAGGGCTCTGATCAACTCGAAGGTGGTGACGGCAATGATGGGCTGAACGGCGGCGGCGGCGATGATCTTTTGAACGGCGGCAATGGAACCGATGGCTTGACCGGCGGTGCCGGTGACGACCAGCTCGACGGCGGCCTTGATAATGATCTGCTCGAAGGCGGAGATGGCGCTGACGAGCTGCGCGGCGATGACGGTGATGACAAATTAGATGGCGGTCGCGATGACGACACGCTTAAGGGTGGACTTGGCAATGATCGGCTCAGGGGAGACGACGGCGGCGATACACTGAAGGGCAATGATGGCGATGACGCGCTGAAGGGGGCGGCAGGTGCTGACGATCTCAAGGGCGGCGCCGGGCTTGATGTCCTCGAGGGCGGTAGCGGTGACGACAATCTGAACGGCGGCAACGATGACGACACACTCGCTGGCGGCTCGGGCAACGATGGCTTGGACGGCGGCGATGGCGACGATGAGGTGAATGGCGGCGCCGATGACGACGCGCTTGACGGTGGCCTTGGCAACGATGTGCTGAAAGGCGATGACGGTGCCGACACGCTGAACGGCGGCGATGGCGACGATAAGTTGAATGGCGGCACCGCTGACGACACGCTTGACGGTGGCCTTGGCGATGATGTGCTCAAAGGCGATGGCGGTGCCGACACGCTGAACGGCGGCGATGGCGACGATAAGTTGAATGGCGGCGCCGATGACGACACACTTGATGGTGGCCTTGGCAACGATCTGCTGGATGGCGGCGACGGCGGCGACGCACTTGACGGCGGCGATGGCAATGATGAACTTAATGGTGGCGCGGATGCCGATACCGTCAGCGGCGGACTCGGCGACGATCTCCTGCAGGGCAACGACGGTGACGATACGCTGAACGGCGGCAATGGTGATGATGAGCTGAAGGGAGCTGCGGGTGTCGACCTGCTGCGTGGTCAGGACGGCGCGGACAATCTCGACGGCGGCAGCGGGAGTGATACGATTGACGGCGGCGATGGCAATGACACGATTTCGGGCGGCGCTGACGCTGACACGTTGTCAAGCGGCCTGGGCGACGATTTCGTGTTGGGCGACGCAGGCAATGACACGATTGACGGCGGCGATGGCATGGACTCGGTTCAGGGTGGTGACGGCGACGATGTGCTGACGGCCGGTCTCGGAAATGACGTGCTGATCGGCGGCAATGGCGACGATCTCCACGATGGCGGCGATGGCTCGGACTACGCGCTCGGCGGCGAGGGCGACGACACTATGTTGGGTGGCATGGGCACCGACACGCTGCTGGGCGACAATGGCAACGACCTGCTCAATGGCGGTGAAGACCGCGACTTCCTGAGTGGTGGAACTGGCAATGACACCTACGTTCTGAGCGGGTATCGCGATTTTGTCCTTGAATCGCTGGGTAAGGGTGGAGGCAACGACAATGTGATCATCACGGCGGGCGGCAAGTATCAATTTGCCAACGTCGAACAGGTGAGGATCGAGGCCAATTCAGCAATCAAGGTCACCGTTGCATCGGCACAAATCGACAGCTTGCATTTCGATAACGACGACGGTGGAACCATCTGTTTTCAATTGTCGGCCGAACCGGCGGAAAAGGTCATCGATGTGACTTTTGGCGCGGGCAAGGACATTTTCTTGTTCGATGCGAACGGTTTCGATGCAGCCACTGGCGTCTTTGAAGGGTCGACGCAGAACGGTTACTTCTGGGGTTTCGACATGCACAATGCCGGCGCCAACGACCGCATCGATCTCACAGGACTTGACATCGATATGCTGGTAACCGGCACACAATCCAGCAATGCCGACGGGCAGTTTCTGCTGGCGCCAGGGGCCCGCATCGAGATTGGCCCGCTGTTCTACGAGAACGACACCGATGGCTGGTATTTCGTCGATACCACGACTGGACTGTTTTCGCCGTCCTTCACTGGAAATCTGATAGAAAACAACTTTATCATCTGACGCAGAACGGCCGGGCTTGACCCGGCCGTTCTTGTGCGGAAAAGCGAGTGCTCAGGGTTCGGTGCTGCAGCGCACGATCTTGGCGGTGACCCCGGTGTTCACGCCATATTCGCCATATGTGGCATAACCGCTGCCATTGATGGCCCCGGGCGGGTTGAAGGCAATGTCAAATTGGCCTTGCGTACTGTCGATGAAGAATGTGGCGCCCATCTCGGCATAGCTGCCGTCCTTGGCGACGATGGCCGTGCCGAACAGCGGGCTGAGGCCCGCGGCACGGCCGGTCATCGCCGTCATGCTGCCAGCAGCTATTGGCCTCGGCCCGGCGATACGGAAGAAGCCGATGTCGCCGCTGAACGATCCGCCCGACAGGCGGATGCAATAATCAGCATGAGCCGGTGAGGCCGCAGCCAGCATCACAACGGCAAAGCTGCCCGCCCCGAACCAGTTGAGTGTCTTGAACTTATTCATGAAGTTTTCCTTTTTGGAAGCCCCCTTCACGTCGCGAGATCAAGTTAAACCAATTCGGCGGATAAGAAAACTGCTGGTTTCAGGCAGGCGCCAGGCGTAGCCGCGTCAACGCGCAGAAGTAGCGCACCCCATGGATCAGCCCGTCGTCGTTGAAATCATAATGCGGGCTGTGGCAGACAGCACTCTCGCCATTTCCGATGTTGGCGAAATTGCCCGGCACATGCTTGAGCGCCTGGGCGAAGTCCTCGGCCCCGCCCATGCGGTTGGCAACGGGGTTGACATTGGCCTTGCCGAACACTGCCTCCGCCGCACTGACGGCGTGTGCTGTTGCGGCGGGGTGGTTGATGAGCGGCACGAAGACGCGGGAATAATTGACCGCGACACCGCAGGCATGGGCCTTGCCAATGCCGCCCACGATGCGGCGCATGGCATGTTCGATTGCCTCGCTGACAGCGGGCGAGAAACTCCGGCAATCGCCCTCGATGCGGGCCGAACCGGCAATCGCATTGCGCGTGCCGTCGCTGTGAAACTCGGTGACCGAGACGACCGCCAGTTCGGCCGGATCGATGTTGCGCGAAATGATCGATTGCATCTCGGTGACAATTGCCGCACCCGCCACGATGGCATCGCGGCAGCGATGTGGCGCCGAGGCGTGCCCGCCCGAGCCTTCGATGGTGATTTCAAAATTATCTTCAGCCGCATAAAACGGTCCGGGCGTGGTTTCAAAATGGCCGATCGCTAGTCCGGGCTTGTTGTGGAGCCCGTAGATTTCGTCGAATGGAAAGCGCGCCAGCAGGCCATCGTCGAGCATCGCCTGCATGCCCTTGCCCCATTCCTCCGCCGGCTGGAAGACAAAGCGCACCGTGCCGTCAAAGCCGCCGTGGCGCGCCAGATGAAGTGCGGTACCGAGCAACATGGTGGTGTGACCATCATGGCCGCAGGCATGCATGAGGCCGGGCCTCTTCGAGGCATGCGGCAGATTGGTGGCCTCGGGGATGCGCAGCGCATCCATGTCGGCGCGCAGTGCAATGATGCGTGGGCTGTTGCCGAGCTTCAGGCTGGCGACAATCCCGGTGCCGCCGATCCCCTCGGCAATGTCGGTGAGACCGGAGCGCCGTAACGTCTCAGCGACGAATCGCGCGGTTTCTTGCTCTTCGAATCCGAACTCCGGATTTTCATGCAAATGGCGGCGCCACGACGTCATCTCGGTGACAAGAGATTCGTCTACATCAGCCATGACGCGACCTGCTCTTGAGTGAGATTGCCGCCGCAGATGATGGTGGCCACTTGGCGGCCCTTGAAATGCGAAGGATTCGACAAGATGGCGGCAAGGCCTGCAGCGCCTGATGGTTCGACCACCAGTCCGGCTACCCGGAACAGCAGGCGCATCGCCGTGATGATGGTCTGGTCCTCGACCAGATGCACATTGTCAACCAGCCCCTGCATGTCGTCGACCGCTTCCTTGATCGGAACGCGCACGCCGATGCCATCGGCAATGGTGGCGACGCTGGGCGGAAACACCAACGTGCCATGCCGCCAGGATTTCTCCATCGCATCGGCGCCCGTTGCCTGAACGCCGATGATCTCGATTGCCGGATGAACCGCCTTGGCCCAGCGCGCCACGCCGGTGAGCAACGCGCCATTGCCGAGCGGCACGACGAGGACGTCAGGGTAGGGGGCATGCGCCAGCAACTCGGCGGCAATGGTGCCCGCTCCCTCGGCGGCTTCTGCATCAAGCCCGTCCGCCACCATCAGCCCGCCTGTCGCCGCCGCAAAGTCCTGTGCTGCCAGTTTTGCGGCATCGAAGTCATCGCCTTGCAACACCATGGTGGCGCCCAGCGCCTTCATGCGCGCGACCTTCAGCGGATTGGCATTGACCGAGGCATAAAGCGTCAACGGCAGCTGGCGCTTGCGGCAGGCAAAGGCCAGCGCCTGGCCCCAATTGCCGGCACTCGCCGCGACGATCTGGCGGCCCTGAAGCGCGCCAGAGGCAAGCCTGCTGGCGATCAGGAACTCGGCACCACGGCCCTTGAACGAGCGGATGGGATTGGCCGTCTCGACCTTCAATGTGAGACGGCAACCAATCTCCGCGCTCAACGCCTCGCACTCATACTGCGGCGAATTGAGGAACACCGGATCGATCACCCCCGCCGAGGCAGCAATATTGGCGAGTGACAGGCGGTGCTGGGGCAGCGGATCAGCGGGCAGGGAATTGATCATGGGGCTGGCTTCCTCATTGCGCAGCATTAGATGAGATTCCCCCAGCAGATGGAAGAGCGCTGTTAACAGGGCTTGAAAAATACACAATTTATGTGTATTAAATCACTGGATGAAAAGTGCCGACATTATTCGGATGCTTGAGACCGATGGCTGGCACCATGTCCGAACGTCTGGCAGCCATTGGCATTTCAAACATGCTGGAAAGCCCGGCATTGTGACAGTGCCGCATCCCAAGCGTGACGTGCCGAAGGGAACGTTCAATAGCTTTCTGAAACAGGCTGGATTGAAAGCGAAATCGCCATGACAAACTACATTGCCGCGATCCACAAGGAATCGGACTCTGACTTCGGTGTGAGCTTTCCGGATTTCCCCGGTTGCATCACCGCCGGACGGACAGTCGATGAAGCCCGCGACATGGCTGGCGAAGCGCTTCGCGGCCACGCCGCGCTGATGGTGGAGGATGGCATGACCCTGCCACTGCCGGGTACGCTCGAAGATATTCTCAAGGACCAGGACTTCGCCGGTGCCGCTGCCTATTTCATCGTGAACCTCGAAGCCCCGAGAATGGAACCCGTGCGTTTCAATGCCAGCATGGACGCTCATCTCCTCGCCCGCATCGACCAGCGGGCCCGCGAAATCGGCATGACCCGGTCAGGATTTCTGGCCGAGGCGGCACGGAAGGAATTGGCCCAGGAAACTCCAAGTGAGAGTGGCCCACAGCGCAAGAAATTTGTAGAAGATAGAGTATGAGGCGTCTCTTCTTGTTCGGAGCAGGTGCGAGTTATGGGGCCGGCCCAACAGCCCCTAGCGTACCACCGTTAGGCAATCAGTTGTTTACGGCGCTTCAACAATATTCCGCGTTGTGGGCCAACCTGCCTCGTGATGTAGCGGCGGAATTCAATCGAAGTGATCCTCCATTCGAACGAGGATTTGCCTGGACCAGAAAAAATGCGGACGAACTTACAATTCCGCTCCTCAATCATATGGGACGCTATTTTCTGCAGTTCCGAATGTTGCAGGACAACGTTTACCTGCGGTTCTTCCTTGCGTTGAGAAGAATGCCGTGTGAACTGTTCTTCGCTACGCTTAACTACGACATGTTGCTGGAAGAGGCGGTAGAGGTTTTCGCTGGGTCGGTTGAGCTTGATCCCAACTACAAGGGGTCGCATGCGGTGGTACTCAAGTTGCACGGGGGGCCAACTTTTGCAATTTCTAGTAACTACCATGTGTACAACAACGATTCAGCTTACTGTAATACTGCCTTCAATGGACCCGCTCAAGTTCTGTCTACTAAGGAGCTCAGTCTTTCTCGATGGGAGCATGATCCTCGCGATGCACCGGCTATGGCACTCTACGCAGAAGGAAAGGCAGTCCTGAACTGCCCCAAATTCGTCAAGACAATTCAGGCGCGATATGCGTTTCATGTTGGATTGGCCGATGAGATTTACGTAGTCGGCGTAAACTATGTCCCTTCCGAATCTCATGTGTGGCAACCAATCCTGGATGCAAGGGCAACGGTCCGGATTATCAATCCAAGTACTGATCCTTTTATTCCACTCGTGGCAGCGCGTCGGACGCAGAGTACATCGCTTCACAACTTCGGATTTGGAGATTTTGTCAGCCGGATGGACGCCCAAGGTGAGGAATGGTTCGCATAGGGTGTTGGTTCAAGCTACAGCGACATAGCGATCCTCAGCTTGATTGGGGTATCGCCATGCGGGCAACATCCCCCTTCCGCTCCACCAGCTTTTGGCGCAGGATTGCGGGTGTTATCGGCTTGGTCAGGGGGACGCGATGATCATTTATCCCGATCTGGAATTGCGCAAGGGGCGTCTCGTCAATCTGGTCCGGAACCGGATCGACAGTCCGCTGGTCTATGATGTCGACCCGGTCAAGGCGGCACATGATCTCGCAGCGCAAGGCGCGCAGTGGCTGCATGTTGTCGATCTCGATGCGGTGTTCGACGATGGCCACAACACCGATATCATCAAGGACATCATCCGCACGGCAAATTGCCCGGTACAGGTGGGTGGCGGCATCAGGTCGATGGAAAAGGTTCATGCCTGGATGGATGCGGGTGCCGGCCGCGTCGTCATTGCCACCGCTGCGGTGAAATATCCGCATTTCGTCAAGGCGGCGGCAACGGCGTACCCCGATTCCGTCGTGGTCAGCATCGATGCCCGGGGCGGGCGGGTGATGGTCGAGGGCTGGACTGAGGCGACTGTGTTCAAGCCCGAAGACTTCGTGCATCAGTTCGACAATGTCGGGCTTGCCGCCATCATTTACACCGACATCGATCGCGATGAGGACTATCCCGACAGCACCATGGCGCATGCCACGAGTCTTGCGGCAAAAGTGCAGACCCCGGTGATCGTCAGCGGCGTGGTGAAGTCGCTTGATGATATTTCGACCTTGTCCTATCTGCCGAACATCGCCGGCGTCATTACCAGCCGGGCGCTGTTTGGCGGCGCCTTCACCTTTGCCCAGGCCAACGCCATCGCTTTGGAGCGGCACGCCCGGGCGGCACCTTTTTTGTAGCTAGTGCATCTGGTGCTTCGTCAGCATACGGATGAGGCCGGGTTTGATCCCGGCCTCATCATGTCTGCATTGATGCGAGCAACTCAGGGAGTTGCTGTTTAGACGAAGATGAAATCCTGATGCGTCACCTGCGTGCCCACCGAAAGTGTGGCGATCAGTTGGGCAGCGGCGGAACCGGTGCCGTCGACGTCGAACCACAGCTGGCCGGTGCCGGTCTCGTAGAGCACGGTGGCTTCCGCGGCCACTGATGCCGGGCCGGAGGCCTGGGCGATGAAGGTCACACCGTCTTCCAGGTTGGTGCCCGGATCGACCTTGAAGCCAAGGCCCGAGAATTCGAAGCGGTCGTTGCTCGATTCGAAGTCCAGGACAGAGTCGTTGCCGTGGTTGCGCGAGGCGTAGGAGTAAACGTCATCGCCAGTTCCACCCGACAGCCGGTCGGCACCTGCACCACCTTCGATGAAGTCGTTGTCGGCACCTGCGGTGATGCGGTCAGCGCCAGCGCCACCCAACATCGTGTCGTTGCCGAAATTGTCGGTCAGCGTGTCGGCTTGCGTGCCGCCATCGGCGAGATCGTCGCCAAATCCGCCATCGAGACGATCGGCACCGGCATTGCCATACATCCAGTCATTGCCTTCGCCACCGGTCATGCGGTCGTTGCCGTCGCCACCGAACATGGCGTCATCGCCGTTCATGCCGTCGATCGTGTCGATGCCAGCCTGACCAAAAATGAAATCATTGCCATCATCACCGGTGATGCGGTCGTCACCGAGGCCGGCCAGGATGTAATCATCGCCATCGCCACCGGCGAGAGTGTCATTGCCTTCGGCAGCCGAGATCACGTCATTGCCCGAAAGCCCATTGATGGTATCGGCAGAGGATGTGCCGAACAGCAGATCGTTGCCGCCGCCGCCGACTGTGGCGGGTTCCGCGCCATCGATGATGGTATCGATGTAATTGATGAATTCATCGCGCAACGAAATTTCGGCGGCGAGGATATCGGTGGGAATGAGGGGAAGGGCCATGATCTCTCTCCAGTGTTTGATGCCCGTTCGTGGGCTTGCAGGGAGAAGAACGTGGGCCTCGATTTTCTATTCCGTTAGTTACAGAAAGTTTTTTTGGTTATTCGAGAGCGCAATCGCACGCACCCACAACCGCTCATGCGGCTGTCCGCATGGCGGTTGTCCGGATTCCGTCGGAGTTGAATGTTTGGCTACTTGAGCGCAGCCTTTTCGTCGTCCACGCTGAGCGGCTCGCTGGCGCCGACCGCGCTGAGATAGCTGTCGAGAACCGCAAAGGAGGAAGCAGGCGCATAGCCGCTGTCAGCCGCGGCGGCGGCCACCGCGACGTCGAGCCGCCAGTTGGCCTTGTCCCGGCAGGCCACGCCGACGGTGGTCTGCCCACTCGCCGCCGTGGCAATTTCGAACTCGCGGCACACCGTCCCGTCTTGCGTCTTGATGGTTGCGACGACTTTCACGCCACTTTCGCCGATTCGCGTTTCGCTGCCCGAGGCCGAGGTTGAGAGGATGGAAACCAATTCTTCAGCAACCGGCGAACCAACGGCGGCGAGGTAACCCGATGATGATTGCGGTGACGACTGCATTCCGAGCATGTAACCGAAAACACCGGCCACAGCGGCGGCAACCGATGCGGCCATGCGGAAGCGCCAGCTATTGTGTTCCTTCGGCACCTGGGCTTTCGGCTTGAAGGCAACCACATTGTCAGCCGTGCTGGCGTCAGTGCCAGTGTCGGACGCGCTCTTGGCGATCATGGCGCGAATGGCCGCTTCCAGTTCAGCCGGTACGGGCTCGGCGGCGATGGGCTTCAGGGCATTGGCCACGGCCTGCCGTGTCTGGCGGTACATGTCGACCCGGGCCTGAAGCTCGGGGTCAATGTCAACCTGCCGTTGGAGGTTTGCGGCCTCCTCGGTGGAAAGGGCGCCATCGGCCAAGGCCATCAGCATTTCGTCAGTGGGGTCTTTCATGGCGATCTCATGGGTTTGCTGGCGACGTTAACGTTTCGATTTGGACTCTATTCCGGTGAGCAGTGAAATTTTTTCGCGGGCCCGGGCGAGGCGGCTCATGACGGTGCCGAGGGGAATGCCGAGCATTTCCGCCGCCTGGCCATAGGAGAAATCCTCGACGCAGACCAGAAGAAGCACGTCGCGCTGCTCGACCGGCAACGTGTCGATGGCGGTGTTGACCGATTGGAGCGACAGCCGTGCCATGACGGCACTTTCTCCATCGGTTGCCGCCGCATCCGGATGATCGTCAATGTCCGACATTGGCCCGCCGCGTTGCTGCTGGCGCAGCGTATCGATCCACGCATTGCGCAGGATGCGGAACATCCAGGCATCAAAACGCGTGTCCTCCTGCCAGCTGCCGCGGGCGGCGAGGGCCTTGGCGCAGGCTGTCTGAACGAGGTCATCTGCCCGCTCGCGTGAGCGGCTCAACGAAATGGCATAGCGTCTGAGACGCGGCAGCACCTCAATCAGGTTTTGACCGAAACTATCCAAGACGGGCCGAGCCTCCCTGTTCTGCAACTTTCGTCATCCGGTGCGACCGCCCATCCAATTGTTGCCGTTTCCTGGACTTAAGACGGAATAATACCATTCATGGATCGTTATGACGTGCTCCACTGCAAAATATTCCCGTAAGAGGTTTGGAATGGCACACGACTGCGGAATTAACCAGCGAACAGGAGGACGATCATGGCAATGCCGGCGTTGAAACCTCTTTGGGCATTGTTTTTGGCTCTCGGTCTGTGTCTCGCCAGTGTTGGCACTGGTCCGCTTCATACGGTTTCGGCCCTTGCTGATGATGATGGCGGTGGTGACGATGGTGGTGGTGATGACGATGACGATGATGGAGGTGGCCGGGATTCGACCCGAAGTGGCGATCGTGCAAAGGCGTCGAAAGCTGCCATCGCCAAGAAGAAAGTGATCAAGAAAAAACAAGTTCAGGCGCCGCGCCCGGTGATTGTTGCGCTTGATCTTCCTGACACGGCATCTCCCGCGCTGCGGCGCCAGGGTTTCGTGGTGATAAGCGACGAGCGGCTGTCGGCCACCGGGCTGCGCATCATGCGGCTGCGGTTGCCCGCAAACATGTCGGTGCGGCGTGCAAACCAGGTTCTGGGCCGCCTCGGATCCAAGGCTGTTGACTTGAACGCATTCTATACGCCGCAATCCCAGGACGCTTGCGTTGAGGGCCAGATATGCGGGGTGCGGTCAGTGATTGGCTGGAACGCAAGCGGGGGCACGGTCTGTCCGGCTTCGCCGCGCATCGGACTGGTTGATACGCACCTGCAACTCGAGCATCCGGCATTGGCAGGCCAGAAGATCGAAGTGATTGATGTGAAGCCCGCTGGCCGCAAACCATCAAGTCTCGCCCATGGCACCGGCATTGCTGCATTGCTGGCCGGCGCCCGCGGCAGCAATGCCGAAGGGCTGCTGCCCGATGCCGAATTGATCGTTGCTACGCCGTTCTATCGCGCAGGCAACGGTGACCGCGCTGAAGCCGCCGACATCATCCGTGCCATTGACGCGGTCGTTGCCCGCAATCCCGTGGTGCTCAACCTCAGTCTTGCCGGGCCGCCCAACGCAGCACTCGCCGAGATACTTGAGCGGGTAGCCCAAAAAGGCATTCCAGTGGTAGCGGCAGCCGGCAACGACGGGTCGAGGTCCAAGCCACTTTACCCGGCTGGCTATGACACAACGATTGCCGTGACAGCTGTGGCGTCAGACCTCAAAATTTTCCGGCGCGCACCGCGTGGTGGACATATCGACTTCGCTGCACCTGGTGTCGAAGTCCGGCTGGCTGACGGAAAAGGCGGCATCACCCGCAGTTCCGGAACATCGTTTGCAGCACCCTTCCTGTCGGCCAGCATCGCGTTGATGCGGGAACGTGAGCCGGACATGACAATCGGCAGCATTGTGGCCGAGCTTGCCGATAACGCCCGGGATCTCGGCCGTCCCGGCAAGGACCAGGCCTTTGGCTGGGGTCTCGTCAACGCCGCGTCCCTGTGTCAGCAAGCATCGATCGATTATTTCGAGCCAGCGGGGCGGTAGCAACGGCAAAGGACCTGGCGGCGATGGCCAATGCCGAACCTGGGCCTTAACCCTCCGGGCGAAGGGTCTTCCATCCTCCGGCATGCTCCCCTATCTATGGGGGCAGACAGAAACCGATTCACCCGAAAGAACTCCATGCGCGATCCCAATGATTTTCTCACCACCGGTGCCTTCTGGCCCTCCGTCATCCAGCAGGAATCGCGCGGCGAGCGCGTCTATGACCTTCCCTCGCGGCTGCTGCGCGAGCGCATCATTTTCATCACCGGACCGATCGACGACAATGTCGCGGCATCGATCTGCATGCAGCTGCTGTTTCTGGAGGCGGAGAACCCCAAGAAGGAAATCTCCATGTATATCAACAGCCCGGGCGGTGTCGTCACCTCCGGCATGTCGATCTACGACACCATGCAGTTCATCCGCTGCCCGGTCTCCACAACTGTGATGGGGCAGGCTGCCTCGATGGGCTCGCTGCTGTTGACGGCAGGCGCCAAGGACATGCGCTTCGCACTCCCCAATTCCCGCATCATGGTGCACCAGCCATCAGGCGGCTATCAGGGCCAGGTGACCGACATCATGATCCACGCCCGCGAAGTCGAAAGCCTCAAGAAGCGGCTGAACGAAATCTACGTCCACCATACGGGCCGCGACTACAAGACCATCGAGGAAGCCCTCGAACGCGACAATTTCTTCACCGCCGAGGCAGCCCTGGCATTTGGCCTGATCGACAAGGTGATCGAGAAGCGGCCGGCCTTGGCCGAAGCGAAATAAGGCGGGTTGGCCTTGATTGAGCAGGGTATTCCACTGGTGATTGAATCCAGGGGCGGGGTTTTAATCAAGCCTTGATTAACCATATATGCTCATGCTCATGTATTACGTTGAGTCCTGAGGGACGAAATCCGAAAAGACCCAACTGCGGCAATTGCGGTGAAGTCTCGTTAAAGCCTGCGTGCGTATCATGTGGGCATTGGTCCAAGGAGAGCTTATGACGAAGGCAACGGGAAGCGACAGCAAGAACACCTTGTACTGTTCCTTCTGCGGCAAAAGCCAGCATGAGGTGAGGAAGCTGATCGCGGGGCCGACCGTGTTCATCTGCGATGAATGCGTTGAACTCTGCATGGACATCATCCGCGAGGAGAACAAAACTTCGCTGGCGAAATCCAAGGACGGCGTGCCGACGCCGCACGAAATTCGCAATGTGCTGAATGATTATGTCATCGGCCAGGAG
>JANLTS010000478.1:0-2255 GCA_031363045.1 Hyphomicrobiales bacterium | reverse complement strand
ACAACGAGTTGAATATGAAGCTGTTCAACGATCTGCTCGAGGCCTATGGCTACCAGGTTATCCAGACCCGCGACGGCTTGTCGGCCCTCGATCTGGCGCGCAAGCACCGGCCTGACCTCATTCTGATGGATATCCAACTGCCGGAAGTCTCCGGTATTGAGGTCACCAAATGGCTGAAGGAAGACGATACGCTTCGCCATATCCCGGTGATCGCGGTGACCGCCTTTGCCATGAAGGGCGACGAACAGAAGATCCGCGAAGGCGGCTGCGAAGCCTATATCTCAAAGCCCATCTCGGTGGTTAGCTTCCTGCAGACCATCGACAGTTACCTAAAGAAACCCGAATGACCGCTCGCGTTCTTGTCGTCGACGATATCCTCGCCAATGTCCGCTTGCTGGAAGCCAAGCTGGCAGCGGAGTATTTCGAAGTCGTCACCGCCATGAACGGCGTCGATGCGCTGGAAGCCGTGCAGCGCACCAAACCCGATATCGTGCTGCTGGACGTAATGATGCCGGGTATCGACGGGATCGAGGTTTGCCGCCGCATCAAGGGCAACCCGCTGACCCAGCATATTCCAG
Organism: Hyphomicrobiales bacterium; assembly: GCA_031363045.1. Classification (GTDB taxonomy): domain Bacteria; phylum Pseudomonadota; class Alphaproteobacteria; order Rhizobiales; family Aestuariivirgaceae; genus Aestuariivirga. The sequence goes on along the minus strand of JANLTS010000478.1, from coordinate 1,677 downwards.
TCGTCATGGTAACCGCCCTCGACCAGCCGGAAGACCGGGTGAGAGGCCTCGAAGCTGGTGCGGATGATTTCCTGACCAAGCCGGTCAACGACGTCTCGCTGTTCTGCCGGGTCAAAAGCCTGGTGCGGCTCAAAATGCTGACCGACGAACTCAGAACGAGAACCGGTGGCGATCCTTTGCGGCTGGTAAGTAACGAACAGATCGCCGCCGACAGCAGGCCTGGCAATGTCCTGGTTATCGACAACCGCGTGACGGCGGCGGAACGCATCAAGTCGGCGCTCACTGGCAAGCATGAGGTGACGATCAACGCCGATCCGAGCCAGGCTCTGGACGCTTGCGGACAATCTGATGCAATCTTCGAGTTGATCATCGTCAATCTCGACATGGAAGGCGTTGACGCACTGCGTATCTGTTCGCAGTTGAAATCGATGGAACAGACGCGGCAGACGCCGATCCTCATCATCGTCGATCCCGATGATCACCAGCGGCTGCTCAGGGCACTTGACATGGGGGTGAACGACTATCTCATCCGGCCGATCGACAAGCAGGAACTGCAGGCTCGCGTAGCCACCCAGATCCGCCGTTACCGCTATACCGATCAACTGCGGACCAGTGTGCGCGCTTCGATCGAGATGGCGGTGACGGATGCTTTGACCGGTCTTTACAACCGACGCTATTTCGAAACCCATCTGGCGCATCTGATCGAACATGCCGTGAACCGCGGCAAGGCCTTGTCGGTGCTGACCCTTGACGTCGATTTCTTCAAGGCGGTGAACGACAGCCACGGCCACGACGCCGGCGACCGGGTGCTGCAGGAAATCGCCGGGCGCATCCGCGCCTCGATCCGCAATATCGATCTCGCCTGCCGCACCGGCGGCGAGGAATTCGCTGTCGTGCTGCCCACCACCGATCTGGCGACCGCCGAGCGCGTCGGCGAACGCATCCGCAAGATGGTGGCTGCCAAGCCGTTCAATGCCGGACCTGGCTGCCAGCTCAACATCACCGTTTCGGTTGGCATTTCAGCACTGGCGGCGGTGGACGAGGGGGTCGATGAACTGCTGAAGCGCGCCGATCTGGCGCTCTACCGCGCCAAGCGCGAAGGCCGCAACCGGGTAATCCTGTCGGCGGCGTGAGCGGCAACTCAGGTGGAAGGTGCTCCACCCGGCTGCCTGAAGGCCCTGAGACGAACCAACAGAGCACGGATGGCGGCCTTGACTGGCTCGACAATTTCCATCTGAGCAAAGACCCCCGCCACGCTTTCCGCATAAATATGGGCGCGCGCAATCCTGTTTGGTTGCTGGCGGCAATTGGATCCACCGACCTCGGCAACCGAACTCAAACCCAAAGCTGCCGCAATACCGGCTGTTTCGCTGCCATGGTGGCCGAAGGGATAAGAAAACGAAGTGATTGAACCGAGCTTTGATTGCAGGAGCGCCTGCGCTTCAGCGATCTCGACTTGCTGGTCGGCGGCACCAAGCCGCGACAGATTGGGGTGGGTCGCGGTGTGATTGCCAAATGTGATGGAATGCTGGCGCATTTCCATGATCTGCTTCCAGTCGACGTACAATTTGGCCTGCCTGCTTAAGTTCCCGCTGGAAATCCCGGTAAGTTTTCTCAGGTTCTCCAGAAGTTTTTCGATCTTCCCCTTATCGTAACCAAGGCGCGCCGCGGAAATGA
>JANLTS010000218.1:0-9766 GCA_031363045.1 Hyphomicrobiales bacterium | reverse complement strand
GATTAAATCTGTAAGTAAAATCAGATTTAATCCGCTTCGGCACTGAACGCTAACCTGTCGTGCGACTCACAAACAGTATCAAATTAAAGGTGCCAGCGCCTCACGCTGGCTATTGGAGGATACCATGCGTAATTTCATAGTGGCTGCCACAATCATCGCCGGAATGGGAACAGCGGCTCACGCCGCCGAAGTGGGTTCTGCGCCGGCCTATGGCGGCTCATCGCAAGACGCTGTTGTCTGCTACTATTCGAACGTTGGCAACACTCCGATCACGTTTACCAGTTCAGTGATCATGTCGGAGGCAAATGCCGGAACACCAATCGCCGAAGTATCGGAGTTTTGCTCCAACGGTATTGTCCTGCCGGCAGGTCAGCGCTGCCGGACGGTTTCGGTCAGTTCAATCGCCAATGCTGCGCATTGGTGCAAAGCAACGGTTAGCAACAAGGCCGGGCTCCGCGGCCGCATGGAAGTACGCAGCAGCGGTGGAGCTGTTCTGACGTCGCAGGTGGTCCAGTAGTCTGGCATTCCTGCTGTTATCAACCGGACGGGAAGCGGACCGGACATGAATGCGTATCGGCCAGAGTTCACCATTTTTCATGGCACTCTGGCCGATGCTAAATCTTCTTGCCCTTCAAACGCGTTCTCAACCTAATTCCGCAAGCCCGTCGCCATGACCAGGTTGTCGTACATGCGGCGCGTCATCGCCGCCATCTGTGGCATCAGCGGGTAGGCCTCTTCCACCAGCCTGGCATAGGCGCCATCGCCCTTGTGCCGCTCAAGATTGGCGACATAGCTCGGTTGCGACGACCAGCCGGCGATGGTCTGCGGCGTGAACTCGCAATGAAACTGTGTGCTGAGCGCGTGTGAGTCAATCGCCATCGCCTGAACGTTGGTCAACGGCGAACAGGCCAGGACTTGCGCCTGTTGCGGCGGCCGCTTCACTTCGGATATGTGCCACTGCATCACCTTGTGGCTGCCTTCCAGGCCCGCCATGAGATGATGCTGGCGCCCGTCATCAGTGAGGTGAATGTCGTGGACACCCACCTCAGTCTCTTTGGCAAATGCCACCTCGCCGCCAAGCGCTGCTGCAAGAAGTTGGTGGCCGAAGCAAACGCCGAAATAAGGCTTGGCCCGATCCATCACCCATTCACGAATCGCCGCCTTCTCGGCCACAAGCCAGGGATACTGGTCTTCCTGCCAGGTCTCTTGCGAGCCACCGAGCACGACCAGGAAATCGTAAGGTGCAAGCGGGGGAATGTCTTGGCCTTCGAACAAGCGCACGTGTTCCGGAATAATCCCGTCCTCGGCGAAATAATCGAGGAAGCGGCCAGGATGGTCGTGGTTCATGTGCTGGAAGACAAGTGCGCGTTTCATTGGGCCATCACTTTACGGGCGGCATCACCAGCACTCGCGCCTGGCATTGCCGTGTTTCATTGCCGCCGCATTGGCTGAAATTACCGCGCCTGTCGAGGCAAATTCGCAGTTCCGACAGGCGTGCGCGGTCTCTTGCATTGCCGCATTGCACCGAGATCATGTCGGCTGTCAGATCGCGGTTGGTCTTGACGAAATCCGTAACCAGTTGCTCGGGCGTAACGCTCACGGGCGCCGTGGGCGAAAGATAGCGCGCCGGAATGCGGACCTTCTGGAACAGCAGCCGGGTGGCACGGAAATAATCCGCCATCGAAACTCCGGCACACGTACCGTGCTTTTTCCACTCGTGAATAATCAGCCTCTTCGATGGCATGATGTCCATCATGCTGTCGATGACATCCTGCGGCACCCAGGACTCTCGTGTCGGGCAGGATTCGGGCCAGCCCTGTTCGTATTGCGGCCAAAGCCCATGGACGACAAAGGCGAAACGCCGGCCCATGCCGCATTGCTGATTGTCATCGGCACCTGCCGGACTGTCGCAATAGGTCGGCGACCACGACAGCGAGAGAACGAAATAGTCGAAGACGCCGGATTTGTTCATCTCCCGCGCCGACGCGGGACCGATGCTCAGCAGGAGGGCAAGGACGAACGCGGCAAGAGTGGCAAAATGGGCTGCCTGACGGGCTTCAGGCGCAGGCTGGCTTCGGGGCATGGTTCGGCCGAAATCTTCCACGACGAATTGTTGAGCAGCATGGCGCATAGGGCCAGCTGGCCGCGAATACAAGCCGTCTGCCCCTGCTCATAGTCCCGGCCATTGGCCCGGCATGAGCATGTTCCCGCTTGTGCATCGGCCACCAGCAAGACGGCCCCGGTCAGAAGCAAGACGAATGTGGCCGCTACCCCATTTGACCATCCTTGCAAGTAACGGGTGCCGCCCATCAGATGAGCTGCAAATCCACGGCCTGGGGCCCGCGTCCCTTCTTGTCCGGCTGAATTTCAAAACTTAACTTCATGTTTTCCGACAGCTCCGGTATTCCGGAGCGCTGCACAGCAGTAACGTGAACGAACACATCCTTGCCGCCGTCAGCAGGCGAAATGAAGCCGTAGCCCTTCGCCTGGTTGAAAAACTTCACAGTGCCGTTCTGGCGCATGAGAAGGCGTCCCCTAACCGTTTAACCGCATAATCCGGTAAGTTCCGCCGTGGGTGGAGGACGGCGGGCAGACATGGCTCAGCGGCTTTTCGAACTTCAGGCACTTCTCTCCGGATAACCGGAGCAGTTTCGACGAGGTCAGAACAGCACAGCCGACGTCAGGTTCATTCCAACCCGATACCAGGGAGTATGATGCACCTATGCTCCGGCGGCAAGAGGGGTCTTCGTCTATGTCAGGGCTTGCATTTTCGGGGGTTACAGCAATAGTCTCGAGTCTCTGGCAGCAAGGGAAATCATCAATGACTGCGAAGCTTGTTCTCTTGTTGGCAACGGCCTTTACGGCCTCTGTCTGCTGCGCGGCAGCAGCCAAGCCCGTGCAAACCACCAACTATACATATTACACTGTGGGTGGGGACACGGCGCAGGAGATCTATCGCTCCATGTTGCGCAAGGGCCCCCGGGTGAACGGCGCCAAGGCCTATGCCGCCACCTCGGCCACCACCACCCAGGACGGCAAGCTGCTGCAAGGCGCATCCTGCAGCATCGACGACTATCACTTGAAGCTCGACTTCACCATCAAGCTGCCGAAAATCAAGAACGAGAAAGTGCTTCCGGCCTCAGACCGCAGCCGGTGGAAACAATTTTCTGTTTTCCTCAAGAGGCACGAGGAAACCCATCGCTCGATCTGGTTGGGATGTGCCGCTGATCTTGAGCGTCAGGTGAAATCGATCAAATCCAAGACCTGTGCCGATGCTGACAAGAAGGCGCAAAAACTCTGGGACAAGATGCGCGCCGCCTGCTCGAAGAAACACGTGGCTTTCGATGCCGCCGAACAGAAGAAGCTGATGCAGCATCCTTTCGTGCGCCTCGTCTACAAGCGCTCGGTCCAACAGCACGCGGCGAAGGCGCCGTAGACTTCAGCGCTTCAGCACACGCCCGGCCACGGCATCAAGCTTGGCAAGCAAGGCAGGATCGCGCATATCGGGCGCCGTCATGATGGCATGTTCCAGCGCCCTGTCCGAACCGATAGGACAGCTGAGATGCTGGCGAGGAAAGTCTCTGGCGATGTGGGTGACGAGACGCTTGGCGCTGCCGGAATTGGCCTTCATCACCTCGACCACCTTGGCAACATCGACGCTGCCATGGCCTTCATGCCAGGAATCGAAATCCGTCACCATTGCCACCGTGCAGTAGCAAATCTCCGCCTCGCGCGCCAACTTGGCTTCAGGCTGGTTGGTCATGCCGATGACCGAGGCACCCCATGAGCGGTAAAGCTGTGACTCGGCCAGGGTCGAGAACTGCGGGCCTTCCATGACGACATATGTGCCACCTCTGGCATGAGCAATTCCCTCGGCCTGCAAGGCTGACCCAACAATGTCCTGCAGCCCCGGCGAGATCGGATGCGAAAACGGCACGTGACCCACGCAGCCGGTGCCGAAGAAACTTTTCTCGCGCGCAAACGTGCGGTCGATGAACTGGTCCACCAGGACGAATGTGCCCGGTGGCAGTTCCTCCTTCAGCGAACCGACAGCGGAAAGGGAAATCAGATCGGTGACCCCTGCCCGCTTCAGCACGTCGATATTGGCGCGGTAGTTGATCGTTGTCGGCGAATAAACGTGACCGCGGCCATGGCGTGGCAGGAAGACGATTGGCAAGCCATCGATTTCGCCGCGCCGGACCTGGTCGGATGGCTCACCCCATGGCGAGGCAATCGTCTCCCAGCGGGCATTGTCCATCTCGATGTCGTAGACACCTGAACCGCCAATGATGCCGAGAACGGAGGGGGTCATGATTGGAACAATTCAATAGGGGTGGGGTGGGGGTGGGGTTGACGAACCCGTAGATTCTGCCTATGTCTCGGGCATGACAACAAGGATGTTGGACAGTCCATGGGCACGTTTCTCAACAATGACGATGTGATTTGGCTAAAGAATGTATCCGCAGACAGCAATACCATAGCATTGCTCCGGCAGATTCCGGCAAGTACCAGGTTGAAGCTCGATATTGAGGGTTATCGCGGTGACTGGGAGCGTATGGCGGATGGCAAAGACGGCAGGCCAACCCTTGGGCTGAGGCCGATCGGCAAGACCCTCGATTTCTGGAAGTCAATGAAATCACGGCGGGGCGACCACCTAGAGTTCAAGATCGTCGACCCGCGTGACACATATCTGTCCGATATCCAGAAGACTCTGAGCGAATGGGAATCGAAGGAAGACGAGAAGGCATTCCATGATCTGTGACCACTGGCAGGTTGCCGCGGTTCCCTTTCCCTTCATGGAAAAACCTGCTGTAAAGCGACGGCCGGCGCTGGTGATCTCGACCCATAATTTCAATGCCGCCAACGATCATACTGTCCTGGCAATGATCACGGCCGCGGCACTCGACCAATGGCCAAGTGACCATGACATCATCCGGCCCCGGGAGGCAGGACTAATGATCGACTGCTACGTGCGTTGGAAAGTCTTCACTCTGCCCAATGAAATGATTGTCAAGGTGATCGGGGAGCTGGCAGATGAAGACCGTGAAGCACTCATAGTAAAGGCCCGGACAATTTTCATCCGGGCCTGAGTTCTTCCGAGTTGGGGCCTTCAATGGGCGCTGGACCAGATCTTCTTCTTCACAAGATAAAGCAGCAGCGAGAGCACGCCGAGATAGATCAGCACCATGAAGCCGGTGCTCTTGCGCTCTTCCATCTTGGGCTCGGCCGTCCACGCGAGGAAAGCAGAGACATCCTTGGACATCTCGTCCACCGAGGCCTCATAACCATCCGGCTTGTCGTCATACTTGACGAGGCCGGGCGAAAGCGTGCCGTTGGCCGGCATGCCGATCCAGTGGCCATTAGCGAAATACGGATTGTAGGCCTTGCCTTCCGGGGCTTCCGCTGCAAGTTCAGCCGGTGGGTCCTCGTAGCCGACCAGCACCGAGTAAACATACTGCGGGCCGCCGATGCCATACACCAGCTGTTCAAGCGTTCCATACCAACCCGGCCGGTATTTGGTGATCAGCGAAAGGTCGGGCGGATAAGAACCGCCATTCGCGTAACGCGCTGCCTGTTCGTTGGGGAACGGCGACGGGATTCTATCGGATGGCAGACCGGGACGGTCAAACATCTCGCCCGCATCATTCGGTCCGTCCTTGACAGTGAATGTGGCGGCGAGAGCTTTCACCTGTTCTTCCGAGAATTCCGGCCCGCCCTTGTCGGAGAGATTGCGGAACGAAACGTATTGCATCGCGTGGCAGTTGGCGCAGACTTCCTTGTAGACCTTATAGCCGTGTTGCAATTGCAGCCGGTCAAACTTGCCGAACGGGCCTTCAAAGCTGAAGCTGATGTTCTTGGCCGTCTTCTGGCCTTCCGCTGTGAGGGCCGGAGCTGCGAGCAACAGCAGGCCGGCCGCCGCGATACCGAGTGTCTTGAGCAATTTCATATCAGTTCCCCCAATCACTCAGCAGGCACGGCAGCGGGATTCTTCTTGGCCAGCACATCATCGGAAATGGATGACGGCAGCGGCTTCGGGCTCTCCAGCAATCCCAGCAAGGGCAGGATGATGATGAAATGCGCGAAGTAGTAGAACGTCAGGATGCGCGACCAGACAACATAAGCGCCTTCCGCCGGCTTCGAGCCGAGGTAACCCAGCGCCACGCAAACAACGGCGAAGATCCAGAAGGCATACTTGAACACCGGGCGATACGTCCCGGACCGTACTTTCGAGGTATCGAGCCACGGCAGTACGAAGAGGATCAGGATTGATCCGAACATCGCGATGACACCGCCAAGCTTGTCGGGGATGGCGCGCAGGATCGCGTAGAACGGCAGGTAATACCATTCGGGAACGATGTGGGCGGGCGTCACCAGCGGATTGGCTTCCTGGTAGTTGATGGCGTGGCCGAGATAGTTCGGGCTGAAGAACACGAAAGCCGCGTAAAGCATCATGAAGACGACAATCGCGAAGGCATCCTTCATCGTATAATAGGGATGGAAGGGCAGCGTATCCTGGTTGCCTTTCACCGAAACCCCGGTCGGATTATTGTTGCCCGGCACGTGCAGCGCCCAGATGTGCAGGCCAACGAGGCCAGCCAGCACGAACGGCAGCAGGAAGTGCAGGGAGAAGAAGCGGTTCAGCGTCGGATTGTCGACAGAATAACCACCCCATAACAGCGTGGTGATCGACTCGCCAACAAACGGAATGGCCGAGAACAGGTTGGTGATGACCTTGGCGCCCCAGAAGCTCATCTGGCCCCACGGCAGCACATAGCCCATGAAGGCGGTGGCCATCATGATGAGATAGATCAGCACGCCAATCATCCACAGCACTTCTCGCGGCGCCTTGTACGATCCGTAATACATGCCGCGGAAAATATGGATGTAGACGGCGATGAAGAACATCGAGGCGCCGTTGGCATGCATGTAGCGCAGCATCCAGCCCGAGTTCACATCGCGCATGATGTGTTCGACCGACCTGAAGGCCATGCTGGCTTCCGGCGTATAATGCATCGCCAGGACGATGCCGGTGATCAGCTGTACCACCAGCATGACGGCCAGAATGCCGCCGAAGGTCCACCAGTAATTAAGATTCTTCGGCGTCGGGAAGTCCAGCAGATGTCCGGTCAGGTCAGTGACCGGAAGCCGCTCGTGAAACCACTTTCCGATGGCGCTCTTGGGCTGTGAATTGGAATGTCCGCTCATGAGGATTGTCCTTCTTAACCGATGCGGATCTTGGTGTCGGTGAGATAGGCATAGGCCGGAACCGGCAGGTTCGTCGGCGCCGGACCTTTGCGGATGCGGCCAGCCGTATCGTAGTGCGAGCCATGGCAGGGGCAGAACCAGCCGCCATGCTTGGCCGATCCCTCGACGATCGCAAAGTCTCCCTCATTGCCGAGCGGCACACAGCCGAGATGGGTGCACACACCCATCATGACGAGGAAGGTTTCCTTGCCGCCGACAACCCGGTTCTCGTCCGTCGCCGGATCACCGTCCTTGACATTTGCACTGCGCGCCAGCGGATCCTTGAGATCTTCCATCTTCACGGACTTGGCCGCTTCGATTTCGGCCTGATTGCGATGCCGGATAAACACCGGATTGCCGCGCCACTTGATGGTGATGGCCTGGCCTTCGGCGATTGGCGCCAGGTCGATTTCGACCGAGGACATCGCCAGCACCGAAGCGTCCGGGTTCATCTGGTTGATGAATGGCCAAGCCGTCAGCGCTGCGCCGACGGCACCGACGGCACCCGTTGCGATGAATAGAAAATCGCGCCTGGTGACTTCCGCATGTTCCGCTGTGGACACGTCTGTTTTCCCTTTTCGTTGCCGCGCCGTCCCCCGGGAATCGAGGGCACTGGTTCCCCCCGGCGCTTAAACCCGCGACCTTTTGGCATTGTGATAATGAGAAGTCTAGCCATCAAGTGTCGCAGTTGCCAAGCGCAAATCGGCAACCGCCGTGAGCGCCCAAGGAACCGAAATCATGATCGAAATCGCCCTCTACCAGCCTGACATCGCGCCCAATGCCGCGACCATCCTGCGCATGTGCGCCTGCTTCGGCCTGACCTGCCGGATCATTGAGCCCGCAGGCTTCGTTTTGACCGATTCCGCTTTTCGCCGCGCCGGGATGGATTACCTCGACAGGGCAGCCATGGTTTCCGATGCTTCATGGCCGGCTTTCCGCACCGCGACCGCCGGGCGACGAAGCGTCCTGGTCAGCACCAGGGCCACCCTGCCCTACAGCGATTTTGCCTTTCGCGCCGAAGACATCATCGTGATGGGCCGCGAGACGGCGGGCGTGCCGGACGAAATTCATGCCGAAGTGGAGGCGAGGGTTGTCATCCCCATGCGGCCTGGCATGCGCTCGCTCAACGTGGCGCTGGCCTGTGCCATGGTGACCGCCGAGGCCCTGCGCCAGACCGGCGCGATGACAAGCCTCGCCGCTATCTCGTGAGACGGAGCTTGGTCAGCGAGGCACCGATATCAGCAAAGGCTGTCAGCAACTCACCAGCATCGTTTGCAACGTAGCTTTTTGCTGGATCGGAAGCGCAATTGCGCAAAAGGGTTTCGATGCTGGCGTCGGTGACGTCAAACAGCACCGTGTAGACAATGGTTCCTTCAGCCTTGATCTTGCTACACAGTGAAGCCGTAAGATTGTCGGTATAGGTGCCGTCGCTATAAGACGTATCGCTGTGGCCGCCATAGTTCCCATCCGGATAGGGCGAAACCGTGTTCGCGCCATCGGTCATCAATACCATGACCTTCTTGCCGCCCTTTGCCTTGACTGACGCCATCGTCGCCGCTTCGGTCAATGGGGCTTCCGGGGTCAACAGGTTCCACGCCCAAATCAATCCCGATGGAATGTTGGTATTGCCGGACGGATACAGTCCGGCAATTGCGTCCAGGACCTGTTGCTTGTCGGTTGTCATCTCGACCAGCGCCGAGCCGCAATCCCACAGCACACCCGGATAGGGAACGGCCACATCGGCAATCGAGTCGTGATAGGCTGACGGCCTTGAACCGACACAGCCATCCCAGCTGTTGACATCTGTCACCATCGAGCAGCCGGTTTTGACCGGCGTTCCCCAGTTGGTGCAATTTTCGTAGTTGCAGGAATATGGTACGCCATCGGCATGGCAGGTGGTCTGAATTGAACAGCCGCTGCGATCGGGATACGTCACCGATGCACAGGATTCATAATCGGAGGTCACGGTTGCCGGCACGTTGACCCAGGCTTCATCCTTGTATTTTGTCCCGACTTTGAAGTAGTCGGCAAAGGGCGCAATCCCGACTTTGACGTTGCCCGCCGCCATCACACTGTTGACCAGTTCCGTGGCTGCCGTCCGCAATGTGCCGATTTTATCGCTCTCGCTCATCGAATAAGTGGTGTCGAGAGCCAGGACCATTTCAAGCGGCCCGCTGGAGCCGCGCTTCACTTCCGAAATCGCCCGGACATCGATGGTTGGAACACCCGCCAGAGCCATCAAGCTGGTCTTCATCGTTCCCGTCACTTCGACGCTGAAAACTCCCGTTCCCTTGTTGTTCTTGATTTTGCGGACGGTGACGTCGGAGAAATTCTTGTCGGCACCATTGGCATCGAGATATTTCGACGCAATGATTTCGAGCTGGCCGTCGGTTGTGCTGGGTGATGCACCGCCGCCCAGTGCCGCCGCGTCCGCGGCTCCCTGAAGCAGGGTCTGCGTGCTGTTGACCCGCGCCATATCGACGGCGGCGCGACTGCCAACAACAAAGGAACAACCGCAATC
>JANLTS010000468.1:0-11613 GCA_031363045.1 Hyphomicrobiales bacterium | reverse complement strand
GCGGGTTTTTCATTTTGAGGAGAACCCATGCCCCAACTCGACAGGGCGAGCGCTCAACGCCTCGCCAAGGCCCATCCTCTGCTCCGCAAGCTCTTCGCTGAAGTGGCAAAGCGGGCCGACATTGTCATCCTGGACTCTCAGCGTGGCCGCGCCGCCCAGGAGCTCGCCTATCGCACCAAGCGGAGCAAGGCGCGTTTCGGCCAGTCGGCTCACAACTGGACACCGGCCATCGCCCTTGATGTCTGTCCGAAACCAATCGACTGGAAGAACACCAGGCCCTTCGTGAGGCTGGCGAAGGAGATCGTCCTGCCGCTGGCGCGGGAGATGAAGATTCCAATCCGCTGGGGTGGCGACTGGAACATGAACGGCAAGACCGAAGACGAGACGTTCGTCGACATGCCGCACTACGAACTCACGCCGTGGCGGACCTTCGCCAGGGACGCAAAGCTTGTTGAAGCCTGACCCGTTCCGCCGCCCGAGCGGTTCTCGGGCAATTCCTACAGGAGAAACCCATGTACGACGTGAAGTCCATCTTCGCTTCCAAGACGATCTGGGGCGGCCTCATTGCCCTCATTGCCAGCGCTGCTGCCATTTGGGGCTATTCGATCACCCCCGCCGATCAGGCCCAGATCGTCGAGCTCATCACCGGCATCGGCGGCATCATTGGCAGCGTACTGGCGATCTATGGCCGCATCGTCGCCACCAGGAAAATTGCATGAACTGGCTCTCGGCCCTGGCGGCGCTCGCCAGGGTTTTCGCCGCCATCTTCGACATGGCGCGCGAAGCCCAGGCGCGGGGTGCTGGCCGGGCCGAGGCTATTGCCGAGGCTTTTACCCATGCACTTGATCTTGTCCGTAAGGCACGCGATGCGCGCCGCGCTGCTGCTGATGCCGCTTCTGATCCTTCCAAGCTGCGCGACGCCGACGGGTTCCGCCGCGACTGATGCCGTAGCCTGCGCAGCTTTCGAGCCGATCCGCTGGTCGGTGAAGGATACCGACGAGACTATCGGCCAAGTAAAGGCGCACAATGCAGCTTGGAAGGCATTGTGCTCTCCACAGAAATAGCCGCAGCTGTTTTGCTTCCTTCAAAACTGGGAACCAGGCCTTTCGTCGACGTGGCAATGCTCTACCCAATCCGGGCAATCGTCATCGAACTACCCTACACCGCGCCGGAGCCGCGTCGTGGCGCGGGCTTGCGAATGCGCCTGAGCCCAGCAGCCGCGCACGGCACCAGACTTGCCGCAGTCGCCGAAGCCGATCACGCGGTCGAAGGAAGCCAATGCTGCCATCATCGCCTGCGGGGCTGGGGTCGTTGCAGCCGTCAGCGAGGCCATGCCGATGATCAAGGAGGGCGTCTGAAATTCTGCCGATCCTGGTGGAGTCACTTGGCAGGCCGGCGTTCATCGCTGCCCTCATAACGGTTGTGGCCGCATTGGCCATCTGGGTCTGGCGCCGTCAGCGTCTGCTGGAGCAGGGTGCATGATGTTCTCTTGGATACTCCCACCCCTCGGACGTTGGCTGTCACTAGCAAGCGCAGTCTTCGCTATGTTCCGTGTCGCTTGGCTCAAGGGCCGGGCCGCCGGCTGGGCGGCGTGGGAGGCGAGGCGTCGCGCAGCACGCGCAAAGGCCATGCAGCAATCATCGGAGATCCGACATGACGTCAAAAACGACAGCTATGCTGCTCCTGATCGCCGTCTCGATCGCTGGATGCGCGACAGTTCCGCTCACCCGCAGCGACTGCGACTGGGCGCAGCCGATCAAGACGTCGCGCAAGGATGTATTGACGCGGCAGACCAAGGAGCAGATCGTCAGTCACAATGAATCAGGTGCTCGGGTCTGCGGTTGGAAGAGCTAATACCGATCCTGACGTTGCAGAATTACACCGTCCAAACCACACAGAGTGATCCCTCTTTGTGCAGATATTCGCGGCCATCGTCAGTGGGTCAATAGTGGCTGAATCGGCGGGTTCTACTATTGATATGACCACGCCTGTTCTCTGTCGATACCACAGCGTACGTGGAAAATGCCTCCAGTTTTCAACCGGGAAGCTCATGGATGAATCCGTGCCCGTCGACGACCTCAAGAAGATCCGCGAGGTCATCGCCGCTGAAGCAGTCGGCGCTCTGGAGGCGCACGACTTGCGGACACGCCACGCTGGAAAGGTGACCTTCATCGACTTCCACCTTGTGGTGCCGGGACAGACAACAGTGACTGAGGCTTATGAAATCTGCGACCGCATCGAGCACAGGCTCAAGACCGGGGTTCCTGAAGCAGTTATTACGATCCATGTTGAGCCGGCAAACAAGGCCAAGCATACGGCGTCGTAGTGCTTTAGCTGTTCCCGCTGCGTCGATATCAAGCTTTTGTCTGCAGCCTGAATTCCATCTCGCAGATCAGGAACATAAAGAAATCATGCCGACAAAGTGCGGACCTCAACCGGCATCGTAGCCAAATGCCTATACAATAAAATGTTTCGGCGGACCGGCCACCAGTCGTACAAGAATATCTCCAGCGGGCGCCAGTTTGCCACCCATCCCAGGATGAGAAGGCTTTCTTCCATCAATCTTATGATCGTCGTTTGTTCACTCAACAGACTGAGATACCGGATTGCGCCGAAACATAGCACCAGGATGATAATGCCAATTGCGAGTGACCACCGCCCGATGCGAAGAAGCTCCTGGAGATCTTGCTTCGACTGGACAGCGCGGTAGCTGAAATGGTTGTGGATGGCCTCAGGAATGCGCTGAGCGCCCTCAGCTTGGCGTGCCATGTCCGGCAACGTCACGATGAGTCGCATATCTTCGGAATTGCCGGCCTCGCGGGCCCACCCTACGATATAGCGTTCAGCTTTTTCGTCGAGGTCACGCTCGTGAAAAGGCGATGGATCGAGCGAGTTGTAAAGCTGATCAGCTGTTCTGAGGTGAACTTCAATGACGTGAGACGGTTCCGGCACTGCTATGGCCCATCACTTTCGTTTCGAAGCACCAGACAGACTTGTGGAAGCCATAGCCGTTTACCCCCAGATGAGATCGGCAACCAGCAGAAAGCCACACAGGGCGCCACCAATCGCAGGAACCGCCGGATGAACACGGAAGTTTCCAGCCGGTGGCTCTGATCCCTTCGCTTTCAAACGTAGCAATGCCAGGCAGACGATCATGAAGACAAACAGGATGATCCGTGAGGTCCATTCGGCAAGCACCACAACTGGCAGGGCCAGGGTCAATAGGAGGATAAGTACTGTTGCTAACAAGATCGCGACAACCGGGGTCTTCCGGCGCGGATGAACCCTGCTCAAAAACGCTGGGAGCAAGCCTCGCGAGCTCAAGCCATACGCCAACCGCGAGACCATGATGATCTGAACGATAACGCCGTTCAGTGTCGCCACCACGGCGACTAACGAAATGACAGAAGCAGGGAGACCCGTCGTTCGCTGAAACAAATGCGACAAGGGCGCCGGCTGAGTTGATAGCTCTACCGGCCCCACTGTCAAGAGTGCGATGCTGACGACCAGCACATACATCACCGTGCTGATTACCAAGGTGAATATCATGGCGCGCGGCAATGTCTGCCGCGGATTGAGCGTTTCTTCGGCGATGTTGGAGATACCCTCAAACCCAATGAAAGCGAAAAACGCTAGCAAGGTTGCTTGCAGAATACTGGTCAGTACTGCTGCTGACCAGGATGATGGCAGAAGCCGATCAACATGCGTCAGGAGGTCATAGTCGAAGATGAACCCTCCGACAATCACCGCAAGCAGCCCGCCGATTTCGAGGACCGTCATGACACTGGCAAAAATCACAGACTCCTTGATTCCCCAGGTGCAGATGAGCCCCATCAGGGACACGACAACAACAAGCAGCAGATTTGCCGGCAGATCTATCAGCGAGCCGAGATAGCGGACCGATCCCAAGGAAATCGTGCTGGCAGCAATCAGCCCGGCAGCCATCACCAGGAGGCCGATGTTAAGACCCAACATTCTCTTTCCAAAACTCTCCTCGACGAACTGCGCCGCACCTGACGAAAAGGGAAAGCGCCCGGACAGTTCGGCGAAACACAGTGCCGGAAACAACATGACGATTGCAGCCAGAATGAACGACAATGGCGCAAGCATACCGGCCCGGGCGGCTGTTTCGCCGACCAGCACGTAGATGCCTGCCCCGATGGTGATCCCAAGCCCATAGAGTACCACAAGCGGTAGTGATAATACTCGTTTCAGCTGGCCTGGCTGGTATTCGCTCATCCACACACCTCAAGGCAGGAGTTCACACTGACATGAAACCTATTCTGACGGCAATCGACGGATCGGAGGCGTCTTACAGAGCACTGGAACTTGCCGCGAAACTGGCGAAAGGGCTGGGCGCAGAACTCAAAATCCTGCTTGTGAGGCAATTCGTTGTGGGCCGCCATGATGTTCTTGAGGTCTGGACTGACGAACAGGTGCAAGAGATTGAAAGCTTGGCGCAGAATGTGATTTCTGCGGTTGGTGCGCCAGAGTTCGAAATCATCGAGGAGCGGTCACGGGATGTGGCGTACACAATTGTTGAAGTGGCGCTCAAGACAGAGGCAGACCTGATCGTCATGGGAGCTTCCGGCATGGGGAGCATCAAAGCCTTTGTCCTGGGCTCTGTATCGAATGAAGTTCTAAGAAAATCGGCTTGCCCTGTGACCATCGTGCACTGAAGCAGCGTCAAACTCGGCAGCCCCAGGATTCAAGCGCTCTTATCGATATCAGGCATGCGTGCGTGGTGCTATCGCCTACTCCGTCAGAAGTTCAGCCAATGCATACTCAGTGGGACAGCAAGATCGGCAAACGAAGGTCGCTTAGGATGCTCTTGGTCGCACCACCAAGCACGAAGTCGCGCAAGCGGGAATGGCCGAAGCCTCCCATCGCCAGGAGCTTCGCCCCTTCGGACAGTGCTGCATCCTGCAGCGCCGCGCCAATAGTCTTCTTGTCGAGAACGACGTCCAGAGGCTTGGCATTGTAACCGCGCCTTTCCAATGATGATGCAAGAGTGCTGGCAAGATCCGCACGGCTCAGAGGCTTTTCGTCTTTCACTGTCAGCACTGAGATGCTGCCACCTTCAGCCAGATGCGGGAGAGCATCGTTCAGCGCCCGGGCGGCGAATTGGCTCCCGTCCCAGGCTATTGCGATGTGGTCGATGCTGGCGCACAGCGTTGAGGGCGGGACAAGAATAACTGGACGGCCGGAACCGAAAACAACGGCCTCGGTCAAATCCTGCGCCGCAATGGTCTCACCGGTCCAGGGAAGTATGGCAAGGTCGAAGTAGCGCGCCTCACCAGCGGCCAGGTCGAGCGCGGCACCCAGCATGACTTCGCGGTTCTTGCAGTGAACGTCGAGGCGCGATTCCGCAGCGCCTTGGACGAGCCTCTCCAGACGGAGGCATTCGGCTTTGCTCCTTTCCTCAGCGCCATGCACGAGTCCCGGCACGTCGAGAAGCAAGCCACCCATCGGTGAATAGAGCTGCGGAATGTCCACAGAGAAGGTCGCGACATGCAGGCTGCATCCAAGCGTCGCCGCAAAGCCAATAGCGGCAAGGATGGATTGATCCGGAAGCGCTTCGGGATACGAGTTCAAAGGCATGTAGGCGATACGGGACGGCATTGCTTGCTCCATAATGCGCTGGGATGTTCACAAGACCAAAAAAATGAGGTCACGCCTCCGCAGGTTGCTTCGTGGATTTTTGATAACAAAGGCGAAGCGAGGCATCATTGATCTGAATCAACGAAAATCCATCAAACACGACTATTCTTCACCAGAAGCAACATCGGGGTCGGTTCATGCCGTATGACCGGTATCAGACAGTGCAAGAGCTTGCCGAACGGCTGGAGGTTTCCGAAGCGACCGTCCGGAACTGGATCAAGTCTGGCACGCTTCGCGCCATCGACATTGGCAAGGGTTGGCGTATCTCCAACACCGATCTTGAGCGCTTCCTGAAGGCCCGTGAGACGGCTTCGCGCAACAGTGCCACCGCGACTGGCGAAGGGACGGAATCAAAGGAATAGGATGGCTCCAGCAGAGGAGCTGCCTTCGCACATCAACCGATCAATTCACACAGTAGACAAACCATGAACCGACTTGCGGGAAAAGTCGCGATCGTGACGGGTGGCTAATTGGTTCGGCCGCGCCTGCCGATGTAGCGGACACGACCGGCAACACGCTCACCATCACACCCCATCCAAGCGGGCTGTTCACGCTGACCTGAAACCAGCGCGACCCCAAATCTCGATGTCCGTCTTTTCTTCACTCGCAACGCGAGGTTCTCATCATGACCGAACTTGAACTCGAGCTGCTGATCGTGCGGGCGGCGGCAGCTGGCGCCAGGAAAGCACTGGCCGATGTTGGTCTTCACGACGAGGACGCCGGCAAGGATGTCCAGGAACTGCGCGGCCTGCTCGAGAGCTGGCGCGATACGAAGCGCACTGTCACCCAGACCATCGCCCGCATCATCACCGGCGCCATCCTCTTCGCCCTCGCGGCAGGCGCCTGGTTGCATCTGGCCAACCGCAATCCATGACAAGGAGAAACCACCATGAACATCAGTGACGCAGGATTGAAGCTCATCATGCAATTCGAAGGCCTGAGGCTCAAGGCCTACCGCTGCCCCGCCGGTGTCTTGACCATCGGCTATGGCCACACCAGTGCTGCTGGCGCGCCTGAGGTGCGAGACGGCATGCGCATCTCGGCACAGGAGGCTGAGGAGATCCTGAAGCGTGACCTCGCCGGGTTTGAAACTGCCGTGGCAGGCTTGGCGAAGAAGAACCTCACTCAGGCGCAGTTCGATGTCCTGGTATCGTTCGGGTACAACTGCGGGATCGGGGCGCTCAAAGCTTCGACCCTGCTGAAGCGGGTGAATGCTGGCGCCTTCGATGCCGTTCCGGCCGAACTGATGAAATGGACCAAGGCCAAGGGCAAGGAACTCCCCGGTCTTGTTCGCCGCCGCCGCGCTGAAGCTGCATTCTGGCGCGGGCTGCCCATTGGCATTGATAAACAGGAGGCACGCACCGCACCGGATCTGCCATTGCCGCCGAAGACGATCACGCAGTCGAAAGAGGCCAATGCTGCCATTCTCGCAGGCGGAGCTGGGGTTGTTGCGGCCGCCAGTGAGGCCATGCCGCTGGTGAGGGAAGGGGCGAGCATCATGCCCATCCTGGTGGAGTCACTCGGACGACCGGCATTCATTGCAGCACTTATCACAGTTGCCGCAGCGCTCGCCATCTGGTTCTGGCGTCGCCAGCGTCTGCTGGAGCAGGGCGCATGATGTTCTCCTGGATACTCTCACCCCTCGGACGCTGGCTGTCACTGGCGGGCGCTGTCGTCGCCACGCTGGGTGTCGCCTGGCTTAAAGGTCGTGCCGCTGGCAAGGCAGCGTGGGAAGAAAAACGCCATGCGGCACGCGAGAAAGCCATGCAGCAATCAACGGAGATCCGCCATGATGTACAGACAGATAGCGATGCTGCTCTTGATCGCCGTCTCGATCGCTGGATGCGCGACTGATCCACTCACCCGCAGCGACTGCGACTGGGCACAGCCGATCAAGCCTTCTCGCAAGGATGTGATGACACGACAGACAAAGGAGCAGATCGTGGCTCACAATGAGGTGGGAGCGCAGAGTTGCGGATGGAAGACCGGACCGTCGCGTGGAATTCCCACGCTGACTTGGCGTGCCGGGACCGCGGCCGGATCATGTTGTCAGGTTTCGACGAGCGCCAACCCTGCCAATGTCGTTTCGCCGACATCCAGTTCGTGTGATTGTCCGGAGTTGAACTGACTCCCTCGCTGTTGGGTTGTGGCAGTCGGGTGGTGTCGGATGAGTTTCGATCTCGGCCCGCCCCAACAGCGATCAGAGAGGCGACTCAATATGACGGAGACCGGCGTCAGGGCACGGTATCGTTCACGATATGCCCGTCTTCCAGTGTCACGACGCGGTCGGCAAGCTCGAGGATGCGGTTGTCGTGAGTGACCATTACCGTCGTCGTTCCCCGCACCTTTCCGAGTCGCTTCAGCATCTCAACAACTGTCATGCCACTTTCGCGGTCCAAGGCCGCGGTGGGCTCATCGGCAAAGACCACTTCGGGATTGCCAACCAAAGCGCGCGCCACGGCCACGCGCTGTTTCTGGCCGCCTGACAGATTGGCGGGCAGGTAGTCCATTCGATCTTCCAGGCCGAGCAGCTTCAACATATGGCGGGCAGCGGCGAGTTGGGCGGTGGGATCAGCGGTGCCGTGCACCTGCAACCCCATCAGCACGTTCTGCAACGCCGTCAAACTGCCATGCAAGTTGTGCGCCTGGAAGATGAATCCCAGCCGGCGACGCAGTGCAACATTCAGATCGGTACTTGCACCATGCAACTCATGCCCCAACAGGTTGACTGATCCATCCTGCACATTGCGCAGACATCCCATCAGTGTCAGCGCAGTGGTCTTGCCTGAACCGGAAGGCCCCATCAGTACCGTCAGGCTGCCGCGTTTGACTTTCAGGTTCACATCGTAGAGCGCCTGTTTTCGCGCTTCGCCGGTTCCGAACCAGTGGTTCAGCCCGGAGACGTTGATCGAAAACTCATCACTCATGCCACACCGCTCAGAACAGATCGGCTGGGTCGGCAGCAGCCAGCCTGCGCGTGGCAAAGGCGCCCGACAGCGAACAGGCGATAACGGTTCCGACGAACACAATGACTGCCATGCTGGTGGTCATGGCCAGCGGCAAGGTGGTGGCAGCTGCCATGCCAGCCAGCAGCAAACTCGCTACCGCAAAGCCGGGGATGAAGCCGAGAACGCCGAGGATCAGCGCTTCTTCGAGAACGATGCTGAGAAAAAACCGCTGGGAATAACCGATGGCCTTGAAGGTTGCATATTCGCTCAGGTGATCGGCGACATCGGTGGACAGCACCTGATAGACGATGACGATGCCCACCAGAACGCCGATGATGACTCCAAAGCCGAAGATGATACCGGTTGGGCGCTTGGTCTGCTGATAGCTTAGGTCAGCCGCGGCGGCATCGGCATAGCTGCGGATGCGCAGCGACTTGTCCGATATCAGCTTTTGCAGCCGGGCAGTCACGATATCCAGATTGGCGCCGGGAACGAGTTTCAGCAGAATATGGTCGGGCGCACCAGAACTGCGGGCGGGAAACAGGGTCAGAAATGTCTGGTCGGAGACCATCATATACCCGTCGCCACCAAAGCCGCCGCCTCCGGCAAACGTATCATAGAGCGTCAGCGTAGTGCCGCTGACCTCGAAAGACAGTGGACTCTGCGGGCGGATCGTGGCGGCCAGGTCGCGCGGCAAGCCCCGGCTGAAACGGTCGAGAATGCCGGAATTCGGCAGTTGCAGGTTTCCCACCCGTGCCGCCATCTCGGGCGCCAGAAATGCGGGCTGGGTGGGATCAACGCCATAAGTGGTCAAGCCCAGCGTCTGGTTGGTGCGCTGCCAGGAGACGGTATTCACAAAGATCCCGGTACCCGACACGACATCAGGGTCTTCCAGCGCCTGAAACATCCATTGCCGGGCAACGTTGCCGCCTTCGGTCATCGAATTGGCGTCGAAAGCGGAAATCATGATGTCGGCCTGAAAGAAGCCATAAGGTTTCATTGTGGCCGTTGCCATCGAGTTCATGATGCCAAGCTGCACAAAGACCAGCACATTGGCGAATGCCACGCCCGCAAGTGCTGCCGCAAAACGTGCGCGGCTTTGAGTCAATTGCAGCCAGCCGATCGGCAACCGCCCGAACAGTGCCTGCAAGAACCAGCTCATGGCCTGGCCGTGTGTTGCGCGTCAGTATCGATGCGGGCGATGACCTCGAGATTGGTGAAACGCGCGGCGATGACTGATGATGCGGCATCCAGTTCGACCATCACCCTGATCACGCGGGCATCTGTATTGGCGGCCGTGTCGTCCGACACCAGACCCTGGCGCCCGACGGTCAGGCCGATGGTGACAACCCGGCCCTGAAGCACCTTGTCCAGTGCCGCGGCCGCCAGTTCCACCGGCTGGCCCTTGGCCACCATCAAGATTCGGTCCTGATAGATCTCGGCTTCGGCCATCATGTGACTGGTGTCGCCCATCTCCATAATACCTTCTGCAGGTGGGCGCTGACCGGGGCTGACATGTATGTTCAGAACCGTACCGCTGATGGGTGCCACGACAGCGGCGCGGACCAGATCATTGCGCGCGCGCCCCAGTTCGGCCTCGGCGGCCTCAAGGTTGCGGATGGCGACGACAACATCGGGTTGATCGTTCACCTCTGCGGCCGCAAAGCGGGCGAGTGTTGCTTCGGCCTTTGCAACCAATGCTGTTGCCTGCAGTTCGGCGGCTCGTGCTGCATCAAGCGCGGATTGCGTCGTCACGCCACTGCCGGCGAGTTTCTCGGCGCGTGACAGGGCCACCGCAGCTTCGGCGGCGATGGAGCGGGCCTGTTCGAGTCCCGCCTGTGCCTCATTGCGGCTGTTCGCGACCGCGGCACGGGTCTGGACCAGTGTCGCCTGCCGAACGGCAAGATTGGCCTCGGCCAGAAATACGGCGCCTTTCAACTGAGCTTCGTTGTCAAGCCGGGCCACCACCGTATCTTTTTTGACCACGTCTCCCTCGGCAACGAGAATTTCGGCCACTCTTGCGTCTCCAGCGCCATAGGGCGGCGCCACAACGGATATGTCGCCGAGCGGCATCAGCCGGGCAAGGCCGACGACATCTGAAACGCGCATGGTCTCGGCCATGTCCTTCGGCAATACGATCTCCGGCGGCAGGGCAATGGGAGTGGCCGATCCCCCGCCCGGTTTCAACCCCGACAGAGCGTAGAATTTCTGAAGTGCGGGCGGCTGGAAATACATCCCGATGACTGCACCGGAAAACATGAACACCGGCAACAGAAGAACCAGAAGATAGCGCTTCCGGAACCTGAACCATGATGAGGAGGAGGTAACGGGGGTTTTTGAGATGATCTCAAGTGGCAGATCCTGATCTGGGGTTATCGGCATTGTAGCCTCCAATGAATCAGCGACAAAACCCGCCGGTCGCTTTGTATCTATTTTAGTGCTTATTGCAGGTGTTCGCCGCAGCCTAGATCAACATAGACCGGATCAAATAGGCGTTCGTTCCGATCACCGCGAATCCAGCCACACATCGGCCAGCAAACCATAGCCGTCGGTGCATCAGTGGCAACCATCGCCGAAATAAACATTGCCGCGGAAGACCTAGTAGGAATAAGCGGTGTAAGCAAGGATCATCGAGATCAGGAAGACCGCATCGACCAGCTGAAACAGTAGCGATTTGTTAGGAGTCGCGGCTTCGGGGATGCGCAGCGAAGGCGGGACGAGGTGGGGATAGAAGCTGACGGCAAGTCCCGCATAAGACAATACGAAGATTGCGCCCGTTGCCAGAAATGAACGCCGATGTTCATTATTTCGCAGACCGGTCCAAACGTGCCATATCGTGATAGCCAGCAAGACTGGCACTACCGCAAGGCGGGTCAGGATATTTTTGTGGGAACGCAACCGAGCAGCATGAAGTTACCGTTAGTATTCGCAATTGACGTCGGGCGATCTCAACAAGCTGCCCGTTCTAGCTGCCCTGCCATCGTGATGCTTGCCGGCTCCACCC
>JANLTS010000151.1:0-1602 GCA_031363045.1 Hyphomicrobiales bacterium | reverse complement strand
CACCTTGACCGGATCATCAATGACCGGCCGGTGCTGCTGTTCTCGCCCGATCATCACACGGCCTGGGCCAATACTTTTGCATTGGAGCGGGCCGGGCTGCTGAAAGGTGCCAAACTTGGACCCGGCAACGAGATTGTCATGGGTGCTGACGGGCTGGCGGTGGGTGAATTGCGCGAGGGCGAGGCGTTCTTCCCGGTGCGCAATCTCTCCAAGAAGGGCATGCGCGACCGGTTGGGATTATCAACAGGTGGTGAGCCCGATCCCTATCCCACGGCTGACGAGTTCGAAAGCGATCTCAGAACCATGAAGAAAGGGCTGGCGCATGCCGCCAAGCATGGCATCACGTTCATCCACAACATGGACGGAAATCTCTACACGCTTGAACTATTGGAGGAATTGCACAAGCGTGGCGAATTGACGGCGCGCGTGAAGGTGCCCTTCCATTTCAAGAATTTCATGGATCTGCCAGTGCTGGAAAAAGCCAGCCAAATGGCTAGCCGCTACCAGTCCGACATGCTGTCGTCGGGCTTCGTCAAAGTGTTCATGGATGGCGTCGTCGACAGCGCCACGGCGGTGATGATCGAGGACTATGCGGATCAACCTGGCTGGCGGGGCGAACCGCTGTTCGAGCCCGAGCGCTTCAAGGCGATTGCGGTGGAGGCTGACCGGCGGGGCTTGCAGATTGCCGTTCATGCCATTGGCGATGGCGCGGTCAGGATCGTGCTCGATGGCTATGAGGCAGCGCGTCAGGTCAACGGCCCCCGCGACTCGCGCCACCGCGTGGAGCATATCGAGGTCATTCATCAGGACGACATCGCGCGCTTTGCAGAACTCGGTGTCATTGCCTCGATGCAGCCGCCGCATCCGCCGGGCAATCACGGCCTGCCGCTTGAACCCTATCTGTCCCACATCGGCGAAGCTCGCTGGCACCTTGCCTTCGCCTGGAAGGCGCTGCGGGAGGCGGGAGCCCGCATCGCGTTTGCCACTGACTGGCCAGTTTCAGATATCGATCCGCTGTGGTCGATGCAATCGGCGATGACGCGGCCGATGTGGAAAGCAGGACTCCCCGACAACCGCCAGAGCCTCGACCAGGCGATCCGCTCCTACACCGAAGATGGCGCCTACGCGGGGTTCATGGACGGCAAGACCGGCGTGTTGAAGGTGGGCCTGCTGGCCGATGTGGTGGTGCTGCCGATCGATCTGGAGAAGACCGATCCGGCGAACTTCAAGGGCATCATGCCGAGTGTCACAGTGTGTGATGGGCGGGTGGTGTTTGAGGGGTAGCCGCCAATTTCGTCATCCCGGCGAAAGCCAGGCCCCCCTGCGTCCGATCCGCATGTACGATGTGCTTTGAAGCATCCGAATGGGTCCCGGCTTTCGCCGGGATGACGTAAGAGGTATTGGATTCTCGCCATTTGACTTCCCCCTTCCATGCGCCTACCTCCCGCTTGCCAGCTGGCTGGATGACCGCTGCCGCAAGGCTCGAAAGGGCGCGGGGGAGGAAAGTCCGGGCTCCATGGGAACACGGTGCCGGGTAACGCCCGGCGGGGGCGACCCCAGGGACAGTGCCACAGAAACAAACCGCGGATGCGGGCTCGAAAG
>JANLTS010000102.1:0-3376 GCA_031363045.1 Hyphomicrobiales bacterium | reverse complement strand
GCACTCCGCGATGCTGCTCATTTTTCGGCCGAGGAAGTTGAACGGTTGCGAGTGCTCCAACGCCACACTGTTGATCTCTATCGCTCGACTCTCAGGGCTGGACAAGCAAGCGGCGTCTTTCGGAAGTGCGAATTGGCGCCGACGGCCTTTGCTCTGCTTGGTCTTGCCCAATATGTGTCGGCTTGGTACCGGCCCGGTTCCGGCCGACTTGACGTCAAAGCCATAGCGGAACATCACGCCGATCTTGCCGTCCGCAGTGTATTAGCCTGACCTTGTCCAACCTCCGTCAGGAAGGGCTGCATTTCTCCAGTTCACTTTACATATCTGAGGAACTCTCAAACAGAAGGAAACGGCATATGTCCTGGGATTCACAGCCGCTTATCATCACGGTTGCACCCGTCGGAGCGGAGGTCACACGCGATAATCACCCGGGCGTACCCTACACGCCCGCCGAGATTGCCGCTGCGTCGCTGGAGGCTGTCGAGGCTGGTGCGAGCGTGGTTCATCTCCACGCCCGGGAGCTCGACGGCAAGCCCAGCGGTGACCCGCTACTCTTTGCGGAAGCCATCGGCGCGATCCGCCTGAAGGCGAAGCCCATCATCATGGTTTCAACGGGCGGCGCGGTGTGGATGACGATTCAGGATCGCACACGCGCTTTGGAGGCTGGCCCCGACATGTGTTCCCTTGAAACGGGGTCCATGAACTTCGGAGACGATTTGTTCCTGACGTCGAGGCCAGACAGCATTTCCTCGGCCAAGCTCGCCTACGGCAAGGGCATCGTGCCGGAAATCGAGTTGTTCGATGTCGGCCACTCTGTCGCGGCCGCGCGCATGCTCAAGGAAGGGCATCTGCGCGGGCCTCTCAACGTCAATCTCGTGGTCGGTGTTCCGGGAGGAATCGACGCCGTGCCGGACGCCATTCCCACACTGCTCCGCCCTTTGCCGGAAGATGTGCGCTGGTCAGTTACGGCAATCGGCAGGCATCAGCGGCGGATGCTGTCCTTTGCGATCTTGCTCGGAGCTTCGGGTGTCCGGGTTGGTTTTGAAGACAATGTCTATTTGCGCAAGGGCCAACTCGCCAGATCAAATGCTGAACTGGTGCAGGATATTGCAAGTGTTGCAAGGCAATTGGGCCGGGCCATCGCGACGCCGGATGAGGCCCGGGGAATTCTGTCTATCGGTTGAGTCCTGCTGAGCAGGCAATGATTTCCTTTCATGATGGAGTGACCCATGATCACCTATGATTTTTCAGGAACCGTCACGATCGTGACGGGAGCGGCGTCGGGCATCGGGCTGGCGACTGCAGGAGCCGTGGCCCGCGCAGGCGGCACGGTGTTTCTGAACGACTTGCCGGGGTCTTCCGCGCTTGAAGCTGCGGTTGCTTCGCTGAAGTCTGCCGGCCTCGACGTTCATCCATGCCCTGCTGATCAGTCCGATCCCGAAACCGTCATGCGGGCTGTGGATGGAGTTATCGCGCAGACCGGAAAGATCAACTATCTGGTCAACAATGCGGCCACGCCAGGCACGCGTGCTCCGATCCCGCCCGCCGATTTCTCGCGCATGGACGAGGCTTTCTGGCTGCGCCTTATTTCGATCAATCAAATCGGTCCATTTCGCTGGGTCAATGTTGCTACACCGCACCTCAAGGCGAGCGGTGGTGCAATTGTGAATGTTGCATCCACCGCCGGACTTGGGCGTGGCGGATCCTCGTCGGTCTATGCGTCAACCAAAGCCGCGTTGATCAATCTGACAACTGAATGGGCCTTTGCACTTGGTCCAGAGGTGCGGGTTAATGCAATTGCGCCGGACGTGGTCGTCGGTTCAGGTTGGGATTGCGTATTTGATCAGGGCGAATTGGACAGAACGATCGCTCGCTTGCCTTTACGCCGTGCGGGGACCCCCACGGACTATTCACAGGCAATTGTGTGGCTTCTTGCTGGTGCATCCTACGTCACTGGCCAGACATTGGTTGTTGACGGGGGCGGCGTGAGATAGCTTCATCCGCATTCGCCGGATAACGCATTGATTTCTGGCGAGACAGCTTCGATTCAGGTATAATTATCAGTAGCTTAACCTGATCAGCACGAGGCCACCATGGCGAACCCACAGGGTGAATCGAATGATGGCACTCTCAGGCTCGAATTTGACCGCCGCGTGAAGCTTGAGTTCCATGGCTCGCGGATAACTTCCGACGCTGGTTTGCTTGCCTACCGCGAACTCGACGACGGCCTTGGTCTCAGCGCAATGGTTGGTGATGTGCTTGCCGATGCCCGCACTGGCAGGAACGGCCGCCATGCTCTGGTTGGTTTGCTGCGGCAGTCGGTGTTCGGACGGCTTGCCGGATACGAAGACGTCAATGACGCCGAGCGCCTGCGCCATGATCCGGCAATGCGCTGGATTGTCGGTGGCAAGGCGGCATCAGGTCGTGCGGCATCAGCAAGTCAGATGGGGCGCTTGGAGACGCGCTGGCTGACGGCGGAGAAGAACATCTCCGCCCTTGCCGATCTGACCGGCCAGTGGATCAACCGGGTGCAGGTCCGCCGTTCGACACGCGGCATCGTGCTCGACATGGATTCCAGCGTCAGCCCGACCCATGGCGAGCAGGAGATGAGCGTCTGGAACGGTCACTTTGAATGCACGTGCTATCATCCACTGTTAGTGTTCAACCAGTTCGGCGATCTGGAACGCTGTGCGCTTCGTCCGGGCAATGTCCACAGTGCCGACGGCTGGAAGGACGTGTTGGACCCGGTCGTGGCGCGTTATCGCGGCAAGGTCTCCCGCCTGTATTTCCGCGCCGACGCCGGTTTTGCCAATCCCGATGTCTATGAATATCTCGAAGCCGAGCGGATCAGCTATGCCATCCGGCTTCCGGCCAATCGGATTTTGCAGGACCGGATCGGCCACTTGCTGACCCGTCCGGTTGGACGTCCTCCTCTTTATGTGCGCCGGTATTACGCCACTTTCCGCTATCAGGCGGCAAGCTGGACAACGTCACGCCGCGTCGTCGCCAAGGTTGAGTGGCACCCGGGCGAACTCTATCCCCGCGTCGGCTTCATCGTCACCAACCTGACCTCACCGGCGAAGCGCGTGGTCGCCTTTTACAATATGCGCGGCACGGCTGAGCAATACATCAAGGAAGGCAAGGGTGCGATCAAGTGGACCCGTCTGTCATGCCGCACGTTTGCCGCCAACGCAGTTCGCTTTCAGCTTCACGCTCTCGCCTACAATCTCGGCAACTTCCTGCGCACCTTGGCGACACCCGAGCCGATCAGGGACTGGTCGCTGACCAGCCTGAGAGAAAAATTGATCAAGATCGGCGCCAAGGTCGTCAGCCACGGCCGCTATGTTGCCTTCCAGATGGCCGAGGTCGCAGTGCC
>JANLTS010000091.1:0-8610 GCA_031363045.1 Hyphomicrobiales bacterium | reverse complement strand
TTCCGCATGCTCGGCTGGCACCGCCGTGCTGGCGCAGGGCGGCCCTCATCCGCCCTTCGGGCACCTTCTCCCGTGCTTCGCACTGGAGAAGAAAACTTCGGCAACACCATCATCCTCAGTTCTCCCATGATTTCATGATGGCCCGCATGATCTTCTCCTGCGTGGCGTGGCGCGCCGGCATTTCGGCCACGATGCGGCCATCGTTCATCACATAGATTCGGTCGGTGATGCCGAGCAGCTCCGGCATTTCGGACGAAATGACGATCACCGCCTTGCCCTCCTCCGCCAGCTTGTTGATGATACCGTAAATCTCGTATTTGGCGCCGACATCGATGCCGCGCGTCGGTTCGTCGAGGATCAGCACCTCGGGGCCGGAAAACAGCCACTTCGACAGCACCACCTTCTGCTGGTTGCCGCCCGACAGGTTGACCGTCGTCTGGAACACCCCGGAACAGCGGATGGCAAGGTCCTTGCGATACTTGTTGGCGACCGTCAACTCGTTGACTTCATCGATCACGCCGCGGCTCGAAACGCCATCGAGATTGGCCAGCGTCACATTGTGCTTGATGTGGTCGATGAGCACCAGGCCATAGGTCTTGCGGTCCTCGGTGGCGTAAGCGAGACCCGCTTCCATCGCCTTGGGGATGGTTGAAACATCGGTGGGCTTGCCATGCAGCTTTACTTCGCCGGTAATCTTCTGGCCATAGGCGCGCCCGAAGATCGACATGGCAAGCTCGGTGCGGCCCGCTCCCATCAATCCGGCGATGCCGACGACCTCGCCCTTCCTCACATTGAAACTGACATTCTTGATCATCTGCCGCTCGGCATGCAGCGGGTGACAGACATTCCAGTTCGAAACCTCGAACACCGGTTGGCCGATCTTTGCATGGCGCGGCGGATAGCGGTCAGTCAACTCGCGGCCCACCATCGCCTTGATGATGCGGTCCTCGTTGACCTTTTCAGCCTTGGTGTCGAGTGTATCCACCGTCTTGCCATCGCGGATCACCGTGATGCGATCTGCGACCTTCAGCACCTCGTTCAGCTTGTGAGTGATGAGCACTGACGAAATCCCTTGCGCCCGGAAACCCTTCAGCAATTCGAGCAGCGCATTGGAATCGGTTTCGTTGAGACTCGACGTCGGCTCATCGAGGATCAGCAGCTTGACGGATTTGTTGAGCGCCTTGGCGATTTCAACCAGTTGCTGCTTTCCGGTGCCGATGTTGGTGATCAGCGTGTTGGGGTGTTCCTTGAGGCCGACTTTCCTGAGCAGCCCCTGCGTCCGTTTGAAAGCCTCGAACCAGTTGATGACACCCTTCTTCGCCGTCTCGTGGCCCAGGAAGATGTTCTCGGCAATCGACAGCAGCGGCACCAGCGCCAATTCCTGGTGAATGATGATGATGCCAGTGTTCTCGCTGTCGGGAATGCCGCCGAACTTGCGTTCCGCGCCCTCGAAGAAAATCTCGCCGTCATAGGTGCCGTGCGGATAGACGCCGGACAGCACTTTCATCAGCGTCGACTTGCCGGCCCCGTTTTCGCCGACCACGGCATGAATTTCGGCAGGCATCACCGAGAGGTTGACGTCCGTCAGGGCTTTCACGCCCGGAAACGTCTTGGTAATGCCGCGCATCTCCAGAATCGGCTGCATCGCTCCCCTCGATTGATCAGCTTTCGGTGCGGCCAGTTGTTTCCAGCCGTCGGTTTGTTGATTTAGGCAAAAAAAGACGGGCCCCGCAAGTGAACTTGCAAGGCCCGCCCGATATTTGTCTTACTGCAGGTCTTCGGCCTTGATGTAGCCCGAGTCCACAAGCATCTTGGTGATGTCGTCCTTGCCCACGGAATACGGCGTCAGCAGGTAGGACGGAACCACCTTCACTTCGTTGTTATAGGTCTTGGTGTCGTTGATTTCGGGTTCCTTGCCCTGCATCACGGCATCGACCATCTTGGCGGTCACTTTGGCCAGTTCGCGTGTGTCCTTGAACACCGTCGAATACTGCTCGCCCAACATCATGGCCTTGACCGATGGCACTTCGGCGTCCTGGCCGGTAACGATCGGCATTTCAGCACCCGGCGCGTAGCCGACGCCCTTCAGCGACGAGATGATGCCGCGTGACAGCCCATCATAGGGTGCCAACACGCCATGCACCTTCTTGTCGGTGTAGTTGGCCGACAGCAGGTTATCCATGCGGGCCTGCGCCACGGCGCCATCCCAGCGCAGCGTGCCGACCTTGTCCATGCCCATCTGGCCCGAGACGATGGCGATATCGCCCGAGTCGATCAGCGGCTGGATGACGCTCATGGCACCATCGTAGAAATAGAACGCGTTGGTGTCGTCCGGCGAGCCGCCGAACAGCTCGACGTTCCACGGCTTGACGCCGGCAAAACGCTCCTTCAGGCCATTGATCAGCGAAGTGCCCTGCAGCACGCCCACACCAAAATTGTCGAAGGTGGTGTAGTAGTCGACGTCGCCCGTCTTGGTGATGAGACGGTCATAGGCGAACACCTTGGTGCCGGCTTCCTTGGCCTTCTTCAGAATGTCGGACAGCGTCGAGCCGTCGATGGCGGCAATGATCAGAACCTTGGCGCCCTTGGTCACCATGTTCTCGATCTGCGCCAGTTGGTTCGGAATGTCGTCCTCGCCATATTGCAGATCGGTCTCATAGCCGAGTGCCGCGAATTCCTTCACCATCGACTCGCCGTCTGAAATCCAGCGGATCGATGACTTGGTCGGCATCGAAATGCCAACGAGCCCCTTGCCTTCGGCCATGGCGGGCGCCATGCCGGCAGCCAGCGCCACGGCAAGGCCGGTGGCGGAAGCGACGAAATGTCTGCGATTGATCACGAGTAGTCCTCCCTGTTTGGTCTGGCCCGAGCGGGGTTGATTTCATTCTGCTCGTTGCCAATGGCAGATCATTAGAATAACACCATTGCCGAGGCAATGAGATTTTGTATGACAAATAGAATTGCAGTATCGGGGAAGTTGCAAGCTCTGGGTCTCCGCCGCCGGAAGCCGGTCAAGCGTCCGGTTGGCAGCCGCATTCACGCTGAATTGGCAGCGGGCATCGGCATGCGCATCCTCGACGGAACCTATCCGGCGGGCACCCTGTTGCCCAACGAAGCCGAGTGGGGCCAGATGTTTTCCGCCAGCCGCACCGCCGTGCGCGAAGCCATCAAGACGCTGAATGGCAAGGGCCTGCTGCAGTCACGCCCAAAGGTCGGCTCACGAGTTGAGCCGCGCGAACGCTGGAACTTGCTCGACCGCGATGTCATGGCCTGGCACTGCGCCGCCATGGACAAGACCGCCTTTCTGATTTCGCTTCAGGAGGTCCGCCGCATTCTGGAACCGGGGGCCGCGGTGCTCGCCGCCGAACGCCGAACGCCCGATCAGCTGGTCCAGCTTGAGGAGGCGCTTGAAGGCATGCGCAATGCCGCTGATGGTGAAGCGATGGTCGAGCCCGACGTGCGCTTCCATCTCGCATTGCTCGCCTGCGCCAACAATGAACTGCTCTCCCCCTTTGGCATCATCATCGAGCAGGCACTGGCCAACATGTTCACGTTCACCACCCGCCACAACACCAAGCCTGGCCGGGTCATCCCGATGCATGCCGATGTCGTCCAGGCCATTGCCGCGCAAAAGCCAGAAGCGGCACGCCAGGCCATGACCACGCTGCTCGACGACACCGATGAAATCATCGGCAAGCCCCTTATCGGCGCGTGAGGCCTTTGGCATAACGCTGCCAGTTCAGCACATATCCAGCCGCAGACGCCGATAGGCCTGCCGCCGCCCCGGCGTCGAGAACCCGCACCACCTTGGCAGGCGCACCCACCACCAGTGAATAGTCGGGGATCACCTTGCCCTCGGTCACCAGCGCATTGGCGCCGATCAGGCAGTTGTTGCCGATCCGCGCGCCGTTGAGGATTGTCGCTCCCATGCCGATCAGCGAGTTGTCGCCAATGCTGCAGCCATGCAGGATGGCCCGGTGGCCGATCGTGCAGTTCATGCCGACAATCAACGGCAATCCGGCGTCGGTGTGCAGCACGGCGCCATCCTGAATGTTGGAATTCTCGCCAATGGTGATCAGATCATTGTCGCCCCGCAACACGGCCCCGAACCATACGCTGGCATGGCGTTCAAGTCTCACCTTGCCAATCAGCACGGCATCGGGCGCCACCCAATAGGCCCCCTCCTCCGGCAAGTGCGGAGCGATGCCGTCGAGCGCGTAAAGCGTCATGGGAGAAATCCCGTCAGGTGAAGCCAAAGAACTGCGTCAGGATAAACACCCCCTGAATGAAGCTCCAGAACAATCCGGCGATCATCACCAGCATCGCAAACACCGGGTTGCTGTCGATATAGGACAACCCGTTCCTGACCAGCGCCAGCGGCGCATAGGTAATCAACGCCAGCACTTTAAGCGGCATCGACACGCTGTATTCCGACAGCATCCAGATGTCGGGCCGCCGGCCCGTGACCATGGCCCAGCCATTGCCGGCAAGTCCGCCCGCCGTCAGCCCGGTGATCGCCGCCAGCATCCAGATGAAATGCCATGTTTCCATCGTCACCCTCCCGCCTGTGCCAAACCCGGACAGTCCGTTTACGGATGAGTAACGAAGCAAATAGCGGGCCTCGCGGCCAGTTCATGGTTAAGCAATGGTTAATGAAATCGATAAACTATCCCCAGTATTCGTCATCCCGCACCAAAGCGCTGACTGATGCACCCATGATGCAGGTGCCTGGCCGGCTTGTCATGGCATTGAATTTAAATCATTAATCCCGTCATCTCGGCGAAAGCCGGGACCCAATGTGCCGTTTCCTGGAGTAGTTTGCTGGTTGAATTGGCACAGGGGTTCCCGGCTTTCGCCGGGATGACGGCGTTTTGATTGTTTTACAAAGACTTGCGCGCACTGCTCACACTTGCAACTTAGGTGCATCAGCTAGCGCAATAGCGGAAGAGCCACTCGATACATGCGTTGGCCCGATTTCGCGGACCATGTCGGCATGGAGGATTGAATCCAAGCGAGGCGTCCTGAGCTTTCCTCCCAATGTCACACATGTTACAGATCGGCGCGGGGCCATTGCACTATTAGACGAGCAGTCAGTGGGAGCGAGATTAATGGCCGTCACCATCTCCTATTCCTTCAATTTCGTGAAGAACCTCGATCTTGCGCCGGGCGTGGCGACCGAGTCTCTCGACGCGACCAGTCTCGCCAATGGTGGCTTCGCGGTTTCCGGCGTCTTCGGCGGTCTGTCGGGAATTGAGGTGTTCTCCAAAAACGCCACTTTTGTCGGCAGCACAACATCGATCGGAGGTATCGTTCCCGTCATCGATCAATTATCGAACGGCAACATTGCGATCGTCACGTCCGATCCGATTGCCGATATCATGAAATTGCGGTTGACGACGCAGGACGGTGTCAGCATCGATAATGTCCTGCTGGCGAGCAGCGTTTCGACCGTTTATGATATTGCGGCACTCTCCGGTGGCGGATACTGGCTCGTCAGAAACGTTGAGTCCTCGTCCACTATCAGCGAAATCATCGCGACAATTGGCAACAGTGAAGGGAGTGTTGTCGGCTCCTTTAACCTCACAATTCTGACCAGCGATTTTGCCCGCAGTCCAAGTGCGGTCGGTTTGGACAATGGCAACGTCGCCGTGGCGTGGAAAGATGCTTTCGAGAATGTAACCACTGCGGTCTTCAGCCCGCTTGGTGACATTGTCGGCGCACCTGCTCCCGCCGGCACAACACCTGAGTTCTCCAAGCTCTCCATGACCGCCACGGCCAAGGGCTTTGCCCTGGCCTTTGCCGATAACACCTGGGGAACCAGTGCGCCCGACATCACGTTGAAACAGTATGATTTCGACGGCACGCTGCTGCTGACCAGCAATGTCAGCAACCCCAGCCTGTCCACCAGCAAGGCCAAGGAGGCCGAGCCCGCATTTGCGCGGCTGTCCAACGATTTCCTGGGCGTGACCTACAAGCTCACAGTTCCACCCGCTGATCGCGCCGACCCGGCGGTCATCGATACGATAACCCGGATTATCGATCCGAAAACCGGCACCCCACTGGCCACCAAGAACATCATGGGCGGTGAGCCGTCCACTGACGAGGTCGGAGGGCCGGCCATCGCCGGCTTCGCCAATGGCGGTGTCGCGGTGTTCCATCGCAACATCACTGACAACGCCATTGATGGCGAACACCTGCAAGTCATCCGCACCACGACAGGCGATGCCGCTCGCAACAATCTGGTTGGCGACAGCCTCGCCGATCTTATGAACGGTGGTCCCGGCAACGATATACTGCGCGGGCTTGGCAACACCGACAGTCTCGATGCCGGCCCGGACAATGACAATGTCGAAGGCGGCCGTGGTTGCGATACAATGACCGGTGGCCGCGGCTCCGATGTTTTTGTCTATCTGTCGGCAGCCGATTCCCCGGCCGGCGCAACTTGCGACCGCATTACCGATTTCCGCCACTTGACGGACAAGATTAGTCTCAAGGCCATCGACGCCAAGACAAACACACTCGGCAACAACAGTTTCATTTTCAAAGGAACGTTGCCCTTCAACGCCGAAGGCCAGGTGCGCGCCGTTCAGTCGGGCCTCAACACCGTCATCGAGATCAACACCACTGGCGCTACCGGTGCCGAGATGACGATCCAACTCGACAAGGTCACGGCCACGAGCCTGTCACTGGCCGATTTCTTCTTTTAGGGTTCAATCCTCAAGATCGATATCGAGAATCGCCATCGAGAAATTATACGATAGCTCGCCGTCTTCCTCGTCGCGGAAGATGACCCCGATGAATTCCTCGCCGATATAGACCTCCGCCGAATCGTCCTTCTGCGGCCGCTTGCGCACACTCACCGCCGGCAGTTCGAACTTGGCGCGGAAGAATTTCGTCAGCTTGGCAATTTCATCGGGCTTCACGTGGCGCAACTCCGGAATGGGGGAATGCCGGACGGTCTAGCCTCATTCGGCAGAGCCTGCAACCGGCTCCACATTATGGTCCATGGCACGCGCCGGTTCGGTGCAGCCGGCATAGCCCACCACCTTGGCCGGAACGCCAGCGACCGTCGAATTGGGCGGCACGTCATGCAGAACAACCGAGCAGGCAGCCACCCGCGAGCAGTAGCCGACCTCGATATTGCCGAGGATCTTGGCGCCGGCCCCCACCAGCACGCCATGGCGGATTTTCGGATGGCGGTCGCCCGCTTCCTTGCCGGTGCCGCCCAGCGTCACGCCCTGCATGATCGACACATTGTCCTCGATCAGCGTCGTCTCGCCGATGACGATGTCATGGCCATGATCGACCATGATACCCTTGCCGATGCGCGCCGCCGGATGAATGTCCATCGACGCAATCATCGACGACCGACTTTGCAGGTAATAGGCAAAATCCTTGCGGCCCAGGTGCCAAAGCCGGTGTGCCATGCGGTGCGCCTGGATCGTCTGGTAACCTTTGAAATAGAGCAGCGGGTCGATGTAGCGGTGGCAGGCCGGGTCACGGTCGAAAGTGGCGATGATGTCGGCTCTGGCCGCATGGCCGATTTCCGGTTCCGCCTCAAGCGCATCGTTGAAGGCATGAACGATCAGGTCCGGCCCGATGTCCGGGTTACCCAAGCGCTGCGCCAGCCGGTGGATCAAGGCCGCTTCAAAACTGTTGTGGCTCAGCACCAGCGAGAAGATGAACCCGCCCATCGCTGGCTCATGCCGGGCGATGTCTTCCGCTTCATTGCGGATACGGCCCCACACCGGATCGAGCCGTTCGAGGGACTGTGTCTTCGCCGCCTGCCGCATCGTCTTCTCCCAATTAATCCTACTCCCGTGCGCAGCATGGGAGAAGGTGGCCGAAGGCCGGATGAGGGCCTTTCTTTCGCACCACTATACGTCAACTCTGCTGATATGGGTATCCCGCCACGCGATTGTGAAGCCCCCCGCTTCACGCTACAAATCCCTGCCATGTTCCCACTCCCCTCGCCCTCCCTCCACATCCAGGCTTTCCTCGACGGATCAATCGCTTGGCTAGTGCTGAACCGCCCGGAACGCCGCAACGCGCTGAATTCACGCATGTGGTCGGCCATTCCGCCATTGATGAAATCTCTTGATGACAGCCCTGATGTGAGGGTCATCGTCATCCGTGGTGCCGGCGCCGAAGCCTTCGCCGCCGGGGCCGATATTTCCGAGTTCGGGGAAACCCGCAATGATGCCGCCGCGGCGATTGCCTACGAGGACCTCAACACCGCCGCTTTCGCCGCCATCCGCAACACCGCAAAACCCGTCATTGCCATGATCCAGGGCTTCTGCATCGGCGGCGGTCTGGCCGTGGCACTGGTCTGCGACCTGCGCGTCTGCGATCAGAACGCAGTATTCGCCCTGCCGCCCGCCCGCTTGGGGCTAGCCTATCCGCTCGATGGCCTGCGCGATCTCGTGGCGACTGTCGGCGCCGCCACCGCCAAGGACATGCTGTTCACGGCGAGGCGTATCAATGCCGAGAAGGCTTTGTCGCTCGGCCTCGTCAACCGGCTTTTCAGCAACATTGAAAGCCAGACCCGCGACCTCTGCAATGACATCGCGGCAGGCGCCCCCCTCACCATCGCCCACGCCAATCGCGCCG
>JANLTS010000448.1:0-6667 GCA_031363045.1 Hyphomicrobiales bacterium | reverse complement strand
AAAGCTATTGCGGCTGGGCCTCTTCATCGCAGGTGCAGGTGGGCTTGGTGTCGGTCACCTGTTCCGTGCCAGTCTCTTCTTCGTCCTCGGCAACTTGTTCATCGGTGCCGGTGTCGGTCTGATCGTCAGTGACCTGGTCTTCGGTGCCCTGGTCTTCGGTGCCCGTATCTTTCTTGTCGGCGCTATTGGCCCAGGCGATAAGGGTTTCGGTGTGCGCCTTGCTCAAGCGCGCCGCCCACCATGATTCCATCTTGTCGTTCTGGGCTGTAACGTGAATGCCGACGATCTGCCAGCTGTCATCGGCCTTGCCCTTGAACCAGATCGGCGATCCCAGCATGGCGGCGACCGCCTTGGGATCGCCCGGACACTTGTAGAAGATGGCGTTGTCGTCGGCGCCATCGATGTTGCATCTGGTTTCCCACATGGTTTGCGAGGGCACGACGGCGAACGGATAGCCGGTCATGGTAAGCGTTCGCCCAAGTTTCGGGACATCGCCGAAACCGAACCAGCCGACCTTGTCGCCGATATCCTGGTCGAGCTCGATCAGGCCATAGCCGAAGTTCAAATCACCCTTGTCGCTGAAGCCTTTGGCCACCCAGGCGTTCTTCCACTGGATTTCGCCGAAGGGGGTTTTCTTGCCATTCATGGCCGGAAAGAAGTTGAGGTTCTCGTAAAATTTCTTGCCCTTCAAATCATAGACACACCAGGCGGCCGTGAGGACGAAGCGTTTCATTACCACGGTGCCAGAGCAGCCCGAGGCCACGACGCCCATGGTGGTATAGGGATATTCACCGGTGTTTTCGACGCGCTTCAAGTCCGCCGTTTTTTTCTTCTTGTCTTTCTTGTCGCCAATCATACCAGATTGCTTGCCCATCAGCATGCGCTTCACCCGGCGCGGCGTTCCGACCTCGGTCTGCGTGCCGTCGCGGCTACCCTTGATGGCGGAGAGTCCCTCGATCATCATCTGCGGGGTCATGCTGGCAGCCGGCGCCACGAACTGGCTCATCGGTGCCTGGGGTGCGGCCAGCGTACTCAGGTCAGCCTGGGTATCCTGCGCGGCGGGAAGTGCAGCGGGCTTGAATGACGATTGCGGTTTTTCGGCCGCGAAGCTGGCCGTACTGAGCAAGAGGGAGGCAAGAGCGAGTGGCAACAGACGTTTCATGAAATCTCCTCTGGAATCGAATTGAGGTAACGGCCCCACTCCAGACAATCATGAAACCACGGCAATGTCCAAAGCATGACGAAACAGCGTCAGCCCGGTGCCGGATGGGCCGGTTCAACTCTCGGGATAATAGATGCCGGTGCGCGGATCCTGACGGAGGCGAGGCATCTGTTGGCGCGTTTGCGGACGCGCATTGGCCCTGACCTTCACGGCCTGCTTTTCACGCATCACCATCCGCAGCGCCAGAAGCGACAACAGGCCTGCAACCAACATCAAAACAATCTTCAAGATCACCACCGGAACCTCCAATGACCCCGTCCTAGGCCAATCATAAGCCGAAACGCGACCACATTGCACGTGTTTCTATTGCATCGAGTGCCGCTGCCGCAAAATCCGGCACGGCGGCGCCAAAACCCAGTCTTTTCAAGCCCCAGCCCTGTGGTGCCGAGACGTTGCGGATCACCACCTTGTCGCCGAACTTGTGCTTGAGCACCGAGTTGAGGTGGCCCAGGCCATCAATCAACCCGCGCTCGAGGGCCTGGCGCCCGGACCAGAAGGCGCCGGAGAAAAGCTCAGCATCCTCGCCTTTCAGCTTAGGCCCGCGGCGCTGCTTGACGAGAGTCTTGAAAGCATCGTGGACATCGGCCTGAAGGCTTTGCAGATGCGACACATCCTCGGCCTTCTCGGGCTTGAAGGGATCGAGCATGGATTTCGACAGGCCGGACGTATAGACGCGGCGCTCGACGCCGAGCTTGGCGATTGCCTCGACAAAGCCGAAACCGGCCGAGATGACGCCGATCGAGCCCACGACCGAGCTTTCATCGGCATAGATTTCATCGCCGGCACAGGCCAGCCAATAGCCGCCAGAAGCCGCCACGTCCTCGCAGAAGACCAGCACTTTGACCTTGTGCTCAGCAGCCAGTTCGCGAATTCGGGTGTGGATCAGCGCCGATTGTACCGGCGAGCCACCGGGCGAATTGATGGTGATGGCAACGGCGGCGATGCCCTTGCGTGCAAAGGCGCGTTCGAGAACATCCGCCGATGACTTGAAGGTCAGCGCCGGACGCAGGGGCGAACCCATGCCAATGGCGCCCGACAGCACCACATGATTCACCACGGTAACGGATTTGCGGAATCTCAGGGGGATCAGCCGGTTGAGGAAGGATTGCTTGGCCATGGCGCAGAGATAGGTGCGGCGGAGCTTAACCGCAAGGCAATCGCAAGACTCAGCGCAGGCGCCAGGCCATGCCGTCGCGCAGGATCGCCTCGGCCTCGGGGGTGAATTGCGAGCTCTGGTCGTGCAGTACGAGACCGGGGAGCAATTGCATCGGCGCCTTGGAACCCTTGACGCCCTGGACGATGATGCGCGAGGCGGCCGTGCCTTCACGCGCGTAGAGGGGCGCGATGCGAATATCACCGAAACGGTCTTCCATCACCTGCAGCAACTTGCCGAGCGAATCAGCGCGATGAACGATCGTCACGGTGCCGCGCTGCGTCACCATGGTGTGAAGGACCTTGACCCAGAGTTCGAGATCATTGGGGCCGAAGGCATGCGCCTGGGCCTTGTGCAGGTTGGGAGACGGCGTCACCTTGCCGTCCTCGAAATATGGCGGATTGGCAAAGGCGTGGCTGAACGAACCGTGCGACGGCATCGAGGCCAGGTCCTTGCGCATCGCTTCTTTCACATCGGCATGAATGACGCGGAGATTGTCGGAAAAGCCGTTGCGCTTGGCGTTCTCCTCGCACAGCAAGGCATAGCGCGCGGCGACTTCGATGCCCGTCAAATGAATGCCGGGATTGCGGGCGAGCAGGCACAATGCCGCAACACCAGTGCCGATGCCGGCTTCATAAACCGTTTCACCGGCGGCACAGGGAATGGCGGCGGCGAGGAAAACCGAATCAATGCCGGCCCTGAATCCTTTTTCCGGCTGGAGGATGCGCAGGCGGCCATCGAGAAAGCCATCCTCCGATAATGAGGCGGGCACACCACCAGTGGGTGGCGGTGGCGGCGGCGGGGCCGAATATGCTGTGGCACTCATCTGCATCCGGCCTAATCTACTTGCCTATGGTTAGCGAGGCGTTACCAAGGGCCAGTTTTGCGCGGCCAAGCATTTCGCTGGTTACCATGATGCGGCGGGGCAAGATGCCGACCGAACCTTCGAGCGCGCTCATGTGGTCGTCGAGCTGCAGATAATCGATTCCGGCTTCCGCCAGCACGTGCCGCACGAAGGAGAGATAGACCAGATCGTTGCTGCGCAGAAACTCCTCCATGATGGTGTGAGACTGGACCGAAAAGCCCGGCGCGTAAAGCCAGTGTGCCAGTGATGCTTGACGAAAGCTTGGCCCCTAAACAACCGAACAGGCGGCGAAGGGTCACATTCGCTGCCGATATTGGACTTAGGCGGCTCCAGTGGCTAAGCTTGACGTCAAGAAGAACGTCGAGGGGCTGTCATGGGTGTCGTCATTGCGCTCGAAGGAGCGGGGACTAAGAAGCGGGCGAGCATCGAGCCGCTGGTGAAACTTGCCAAGGCAGACATGGACCGGGTGAACGAATCGATCCTGTCGCATGCCCGCAGCCATGTCGAACTGATCCCCGAAATCGCCACGCATCTCATCAATTCCGGGGGAAAACGCATCCGGCCGATGCTGACGCTGGCGGCAGCGCGGATGTGCGGCTACGAGGGCGACTTTCACCTGAAGCTCGCGACATCGGTCGAGTTCATGCATACGGCGACGCTGCTGCATGACGATGTCGTCGATGAAAGCGACTTGCGCCGCGGCAAGCAGGCGGCGCGCGTCATCTGGGGCAACCAGGCGAGTGTGCTGGTGGGCGACTATCTGCTCGGCCAGGCTTTCAAGATGATGGTCGAGACCGGTTCTCTCGAGGCGCTTCGCATCCTGTCGAATGCGGCCTGCGTCATCGCCGAGGGCGAGGTGCTGCAGCTTTCGGTGAGCCAGGATATCTCGACGACCGAAGACGCCTATATGCAGGTGATCGTCGCCAAGACGGCGGCGCTGTTTGCGGCCGCCGCCGAAGTCGGTGCGGTTGTCGCCAACCGGCCGCACAGCGAACAGGCGGCCCTTGAATCCTATGGCCGCAACCTCGGCATCGCTTTCCAGCTGATCGACGACGCGCTCGACTATTCGGGCTCGACCGAGAAGTTGGGCAAAGGTGTTGGCGATGATTTCCGCGAGCGCAAGATCACCCTGCCGGTGGTGCTCTCCTACCGGCGTGGTGCGGCGGAAGAACGCAATTTCTGGAAGCGCACCCTGGAAGATGGCGACCAGACGGATGACGATTTCGGCTATGCCAAGAAGCTGATGGAACGCCATGGTGCCATCGCCGATACCATTGATCGTGCCAGCCACTATGGCGACATCGCACGCGATGCGCTGGCGATCTTCCCAAATTCTGAACTCAAGGATGCACTGCTCGAAGCCGTCGATTTCTGTGTGGCGAGGGCTTATTGAGGATTGTTTAGCGGTTACAAGTCAAGCCATAAATCAGTGGGATTTTGGCCGATCAGTGAGTGTCATCCTCGGAGCTATCAGTGGCAGGAATCTCGCGCACATTCGCGTTTGTAATTTGCCAGCGCTGACCCACTCGCTCGAGGTCTCCCGTTACAATGACAGGTAACTTGGCATCATGTGCCCTTACGGCAACGCTGTAATTTGTCTGATCAAGAACCGCGCTGACCGACTGTGGCTTATCGTCGACCATTGCCTTGAGGGTTACTAACCCATCCACCTCGTCCTGCTCGCGCTTCAATTTGTGCACGGTACCGAATAAGGTTACATCCTCTTTGGGTTGCTTGAGCCGGAATGTGCGACCTGCTTCTTTCAAAATTTCCGCGTCATTGCTCGAAAATTCTACCTTTCGGATAACTTCTGGTGTCGGCCGTGTCCTCGCCCAAGTAAGGCTAATCTCAAGCCCATTCGACTGCTCAATTAGGCTGGCGACCGCTTCGCAGAGATTTGCGCTAACACCTAATTCGACTGCTTGCTCGAATGCTGATTCGTTGCCAGAAAGTGCAAGTTCGGCAGCTGTGCGTGAAGCCTCAAGTGCGGTCATGAGTCGACGGGTGACTTGCCGTTCTATTGGTTCATCGTCGAGATTCGCCCATGCCGGGTCAAGTTGAGCTTGAAGCAAGGGGGGTACTGGCGCGAGCAACGTGACCACAAAGCTTCCGTGTTCAGTCTGACCTAGTTTCACCCGGCGCATATATTCAGTCGCCT
Source organism: Hyphomicrobiales bacterium (assembly GCA_031363045.1). Taxonomy (GTDB): domain Bacteria; phylum Pseudomonadota; class Alphaproteobacteria; order Rhizobiales; family Aestuariivirgaceae; genus Aestuariivirga. The sequence goes on along the minus strand of JANLTS010000448.1, from coordinate 1,269 downwards.
CTCTATTCGCGCCTGCGCGATACAGCGCCTGAGGCGTCCGTGCGGCGCAGGCTGCCGCTAGCAACATCTCGCGTGCTTGCGTAACAATCTTCACGCCGGCATCCAAGAGGACCGAACCATCATCATCTCCGCCGAACGCTCGGACCCGAACGACATCTCGATCAGCACCGATGACATCACGGTAGATTTCAAGTTCGTCTCGCTCGATGACCTCCGAGAAGACATCCACAAGCTTCGATACAACTGCTGCGTAGTCGCCGAGCCTGTCGGTTCGGGGAATTACTATCTCGGGTCTGTTAGGGCCAGCATATACGTCCGCGTGCCCCCCATAGGCTTCGGTTCTCGCCCAACCTTCGCCGCGCGCGAATGCGGCTAGCGCAGCGGGTGTGATCGCCCGCAGAGCATCGACATCTAGGATTTGCAGTTTCATGTGATGGCTCCCGTCCTGGATTGCTCCATCAAGGCTTTGAGGCCTCCGACGTCGAACAGGTTACTCGCTGGGATGGAAACAGTAACACTTTCCTTGTTGCCCGTATCGGGCAATCCAGCAAGCGATGCCCAAAAGGCGCAGCGACGTAAGATCAGTTCCTCGGCAGTAATAGTGAGCCACATCGATTCATCTCTTGGCAGGTCAAGCACCACAAGGATGCGGGGTACCATCGTGGATTCGCGCAAAAGGTCGTAATTCCGGCGTTTGAGTGGATAGCGGAATACTCCATCTTCTTGCTTGCCAAGGTTAACGGTCGCTTTTAGCTGAACATCGAGGCAAGGGCGCATATTCCCTCCTGCCTTGATTTGAACATCTACACCGTCACGATCAAAATCACTTGTCGCCACGGCATACCCAGCGCTCGCCGCAATCGCATACAAGTAAACGCGGGACAGGGCTTCTTCACGATCGGTGTTTGCAAGAAGGGCGTCGCTCACTCTAAACAGCTAACCTTATTCAGCATCAACAGGAAATGTTCGAACCAGCTTGAAATTGTACTTCAGGGAGTTTCAAAGAGTAAGCATGGCGCCACCGCAAGCCGCAAGAGGTCTTTTGACACATTCAACCCAAGGTCGTCCAGAGTGTCCGTGACGGCGCTTGACCCTTCACGATGGCTCGTGCCGTACGCGCAATCTTTACTTCGCTCATGTCGCCTTCCAGTTGATCGATGACGCGCTCGACTATTCGGGCTCGACCGAAAAGTTGGGCAAAGGTGTTGGCGATGATTTCCGCGAGCGCAAGATCACCCTGCCGGTGGTGCTCTCCTACCGGCGTGGTGC
>JANLTS010000697.1:0-9527 GCA_031363045.1 Hyphomicrobiales bacterium | reverse complement strand
CGGCGCCGTTGAACATGCCGGCCCGCCACTCGATCCGGTGGTTGGCGGCCTCGCCCGACAACTGCACGCCGATATCAATTCCCTTTTCGAATTCCGCCTTTTTTATCGAGCTATTGGTATCGGAAGCTGGATGCCAGCCTGCGCTGGCATGACGGACAATGGGTGGAAGGTTGAGTTGGCTCTCCCTATTCGTCACCCCGGCGAAAGCCGGGGCCCAGCTTTTTCGCGTCTGGCGCATAAACAAAGCTGGTTCCCGGCTTTCGCCGGGATGACGGATTGGGGGAATGACGAGTGGTAACTTGCAGCCAGTCGCTTCAGGCCACCCGAAGCGATGGAGCGGCGCCTATTTCCCGATGCTCCTTGACCACAATCTCCACGTCCTGCCCAAGCGCCACCAGAAATCGCAGCAGGCGTTCCACCGAGAACTGCCGGAAGCCGCCGCGCAGCATTTTTGAGATGTCGGGCGGCTTCACGCCGAAGAGAGCTGCCGCCTCGATCTGTTTCAACCCACTGGCTCGCATCAATGCGTCAATCTTCAGGACAAGAGTAGCCTTGATCAGGTGTTCTTCAGCGTTGGCAAGGCCGATGTCGGCAAAGACGTTGCCAATGCTCGGACGGTTCCCGGTTTTCCGCTTCATGCTTCACCACGGTCCCAATTGAAGTCGAGTCATCCCCACCTTACGTCATTCCTGCGAAGGCAGGAATCCCGCTTTTTCCGATTCCGGTGCAGTCAACCAAAGCTGGATGCCAGCCTTCGCTGGCATGACGATTTGTGGGGACGTCATTGGTTCGCTTCTCTTACTCCGTCTCCCCGGCGCAAGACGGCGTAAGCTAAACTCATGTTGTTCGGACGCGCCGAGGATTGAGCCCGGTTTCCAGCCCACCTCACAGCTCCCTGACCATCCGAACCTCGATATCGCCGCCGCCGGTATAGGGAAGGCTCGCGTCTTCCGTGAAACCGAAGCTGCGATAGAGGGCGATGGCTTCGCTGTGGAAGGTGCCTGCCGCCAGCATCATGCGCCGGTAGCCGAGGCCTCGCGCCGTTTCCAGCAGTTCGGCGACGAGCGCCCGGCCAACGCCGTGGCCGCGGGCCGAGGCACGCACGAACATACGGTTCATTTCGCAGGTTTCGCCGGCATTGGGTTTGAGCATGACGATGCCTACGGCAACGCCATCCAGCCTCGCGAGCAGGCAATCGGCCTTGGGTGGGCAGAAGATTTTCAGCAGATCCCGCAGTTGCGTTTCCAGCCCCTGGTACTTGAAATAGGCGAGGATCGTCGCGTGATGATCGGGATAGCGTTCGAGAAGCCAGTCGACGTATTCACCGGCCAGCAGGCGGACATCCGCCGCATCGGCTTCGTTGCGCACGTGAATGATCTGCAGCATGAAGTTCCCTGGTGTTTGAAGTTGACGGCGGCGGGCTAGTTATGTCCGTGTCCACGATTATGACACCGAAATCACAGAATCGCCACAATCCAAACCAAGTTTCCCGCTCCATGATCCTCACCCGCCGCCACTTCCTCAGCACCGCATTGGCATCCGCTGCCTTAGCTTTACCCGCCCCTCCAGCCCTGGCCGAGGCCGAGCCGTTTCCAGTTCGCGAGGCGGATGCCAAGGAGATTGATTACAAGTACCGGCGGCGCGAGGTGGAATACGAAACGGCGGAACCCGCCGGCACCATCATCGTCGATCCGCGCCAGCGCTTTCTCTATCACGTGCAGGGTGGGGGCCAGGCGATGCGCTATGGCGCGTCAGTGGGCAAGGCCGGGCGGCGCTGGACGGGGGCGGCGGTGATTGGCAAGAAGGCCAAGTGGCCGGTCTGGACGCCGACGCCCGAACATGTCGCCGAGTTTCCGAAGCTCGTCAAATATCTGCCAGGCGGCATGCCGGGCGGGCTTGATAACCCCATGGGCGCCCGCGCGCTTTATCTCTATCAGGGCGACGTCGATACGGTCTACCGCATCCACGGCACGCATGACCCGAAGCTGGTGGGAAAGAAAGCAACGGCCGGCTGTTTCGGGTTGCTCAACACCGACGTCATCCACCTCTATGACCGCGTCGAAATCGGCACGCGGGTGGTTGTCTTGTCCTATAGCTAGCAAGACACGTCCGGCCGGCCGCGTTCCTCCGTCTACGGAATTTCCTGCATGGTTCCGGCGATGGTGCAGAAGCCCACGGTGTCGGCGGCGTTAGTGTAACTTACGAAGATTTCCGGCCGTTCCTTCTCGGTGTAGAGTTGCAGTGTTGGGGAATTGACCACCAAATTGTAGCCCGGCTGGTTGCTTGGCATTGTGCCGGGGACCAGCAACTGGAAGCGCTCGATGGCATTGATGCCCTTGCGGGTTCCCAGATACATCTGCACGGATTTGGCGGTGGCGGTCGATACCGACAGGCTGCAGGACACGTGGCTGACGGCAAGCCGATAGCCATCGGGGATCTTGGTGAATTCGATGTAGCAATAGCTGATGCCATTGCAGGCGCCGGCTGTTGGGGGGAAGTTCGACGTGGTGTTAGAGGATTCCTGAAAAAAGGTGCCGGCCTGCAAACTGGTGGATTGGGCTGGTACCGCGCCCAACGCGAGTGCTGAAACCAACACTGCGCCGGTTGCAAGGCGAGCGAGAATGTTCTGCATGATAGCTCCGATATCAGATGATGCCCCGGCCGCAGACTCGCGCCTTTCCCAATGCGCCGCAAGAGAATAGTTGGATGGCGATCAGCCTGCCGCCGCCTCCTGCAGCACCCAGTCGCGGAACAGGCGGACTTTGCGCACATTGCGCGTCCCGTGCGGGTAGACAAGATAATAGCTGCTGCCTGCACTTGCCATGATGTCGAAGAGCTTCACAAGCCTTCCGGACGCCAGGCAGGCGGCCTCGAAGCGCGGCGTGATAAGGGCAATGCCGTGGCCGGCCATCGCCACGCTCGCCGCCATCTGCTGGGTCTCGACATCGACGCCAGGCCGCGCAATGCGAACTGGTGTTGCGACGCCAGCCTTAGCAAACCAGATATCCCACCACGAGTCGCTGGGCGCAGTCAGCACGTGGCGCAGCATGTCGGCGGGGGTTTCGGGCCGGCCTTCACGCGCGAGATAATCGGGGCTGGCCACCGCCGTGAAGGTCTGGTCGAAGAGCAGATGCGACACCAGTCCCGGCCATTGGCCCTTGCCGGAGCGGATGGCGATATCGATGCCATCGGCGGCGAAATCAGCGAGACTTGCCGAAATGTCGAGGCGGACGGCGAGTTCCGGGTGGCTCATCTGGAAATTGCCGATGCGCGGCGCCAGCCAGTTGCCAGCGATGGTCTGCATGGTGGAAATCGCCAGCACCGTCTCGGCTTTGCCGCTGACGGCGCGAAAGGCCTGGGTGATGTCGGCCAAGGCCCGGGCGACGATGGGGGCCAGGGCCTCACCGCGCTCGTTGAGCCTGACGCCGCGAGCCTCGCGGATAAAGAGTAGGCCGCCACTGTAGGCTTCGAGCTGCTTGATCTGATAGCTGACGGCGGATTGCGTCATGTTCAGTTCTTCGCCAGCGCGGCTGAAGTTGCCGAGGCGGGCAACCGCCTCGAAGACCCGGACGGCGTGTAACGGGGGCAGGGCGGACATGCCGTACATATAAATCAGATCGATGGCTGATGCCAGTCTTTGCGTTGGTCGAACCTGAATTCGTGAGCAATACTGGAAGCAGTCTAAAGCTATACATCAAATCAATGGAGATCAGCCATGACCCTGGGCCTTGACCTTTGGTTGCGCCTGCTTGCGAATTTTGTGCCTGGCCGCGCAGCAACACGGCTTGTTCCTCCGCTCGATCTTGGGCGGTTGTCCAATCGCGACATCGCCGATCTGAACTTGCCGCCCAGTTTGCTGGTGAGGTTTGGAGAGCATCAGGCGGAGGAGATGCGCCGCAGGGTCGCACGTTGAGCGACTGGCAACCACGGCAATACCTTGAGTTTGCCGATGAGCGCACCCGGCCGGCGCGCGATCTCTTGGCACAGGTGCCGCTGGACGATGCACGCACCGTCTATGATCTCGGGTGTGGTCCGGGCAATTCCACCGCCTTGCTGATGGAGCGGTTTCCGGGCGCCTGGGTGATCGGCGTCGACAACTCGCCAGCCATGCTGGCGGCGGGGCGCAAGGCCTGTCCGCAAGCCGAATTTCGCGAGGCCGATCTGGCTACTTGGCAACCCGATAGGCCCGCCGATCTTCTGTTTTCCAACGCCACATTCCACTGGGTGCCCGACCATCTGGCAGTGCTGCAGCGATTGGCGGCGCACTTAAGGCCGGGCGGCGTTCTGGCGGTGCAGATGCCGGACAACATGTTGGAGCCCTGCCATACTCTTATGCAAGACGTGGCGAATGATGGGCCGTGGGCCGCCACGCTTGCCGGTGCAGCGGAAGAACGGGAGGTCCTGCCGCCGCCCACGGCCTATTACGAAGGGCTGAAGCCGCTGCTGCAACAGCTTGATGTCTGGCAGACTGTCTATCAGCACCCGTTGGACGGGGCTCGCGGCATCGTTGAGTGGTTCAGCACTACCGGGCTTCGGCCTTATCTCAACCGGCTTGCAGCGGAAGAACGCCAGGACTTTCTTGTCGCGTATGAGGCCCGTATCACCAAATCCTATCCGGCATTGGCCGATGGCAAGGTGCTGCTGCGGTTTCCGCGGCTATTCTTCGTTGGCGTTCGCTAGCGCTTCAGGTATTTGAACAGGGCGTCAATATCGCCCTCGTTGCGGCTGATGGTGCCGACGAAGGTGGAGCGCATCTGCTGCACAAGCCAGATCGAATTGGCCCGCATGTCCTTGACCGTGTAGCCGGACCCGGTCTTGGCGATGCGGAACGACACTTTGCCACCGCTGGCGGTGCGCGCCGTCACGCTGATGTTCGCACCAGAGCCCGAGCATTCGAGGATCTGCAGTTTGCCGACCCGGAAGTTCCGGCCATTTTCGAGCATGAACCGGCCCATGAAGGTCTTGGTCAGGCGGATGAATTCGGCCTCGCGGGCTTTCGGCAGCTGGCCGCGGTATCGCCCCAGGGCAAAGAGGGCGACGGCGCGCATGTCGGAATAGCGGTCGACACCATTGGCAAAGGCAGCAGCACTGCCAGCCCGGGCGGCCTGGTCATAGGCCTTGCCGGCGTTGATGACGAAAGAGGCGGCCGGGCAATTGACGGCAGCGTGAGACGGCAATGCGAACAGCAGCAGTGCCAGGGCGGCCAGCAAATTTCGGACGACGGTTGAAAAATGGGGTGATGACACGTCGGTGATCCGATGCTTGGTGGGGTTAACCCCCGATATGGGGATGCTCCTGCCCGATCTCAATCTTCGCCTTTGGCTTCGCCTTTGGCTTCGCCTTTGGATTTCACACCTTTGATACGGGCCTCGCGCAAATGCAGATCAAGGTTCGAGCCCTTGATGTCCTCAGGTCTGGCCAGGGAAAATGTGCGTTTGCGCAGTTCCATCACCAGTTCGGCGCGGTCCTCGATGTGGGCAATCTCCTCGAAGGGTATGGGTCTGCCGACCCGCACCTTAAGGCGCGAGCCGATGCGCCTGGCGGTTTCGCGGAAGACCAGCGACAGCCGAAGCGTCAGGCTCAGGTGGCTGGCCAGCTGGAACAGCCGCGAATTCTGCCCGACGAAGAACACCGGCACCACCGTGGCTTTCGACATGCGCAGCAGCTTTGCCGTGAACGGCGCCCAGGGCAGGTCCACCGCCGGGCCCTTCAAGGGTTTTTCGGACGTCGAAACGCCACCACCCGGGAAAATTCCAATGGCATGGCCAGCCTTCAGCCAGGCCTGGGCCTGGAGGCGCGAATTCACATTGGTTTCGCGAGCCTCACGCGTCGGCGCGAAAGCCACGGGGAGAAGATTGGCCAGGGCTTCCGGCGCCTGACACAGAACGTCGTTCGCCAGGACCTTGGTGTCCGGGCGGATTTTGGTAGCCAGCCAGGTGAGGGTGATCCCGTCCAACACGCCATAGGGATGATTGGAAATGAACAGCACCGGACCAGTGGCGGGCGTCAGCGCCAGTGTTGCCTCATCGACCTCGACCTTCATGCGCATCAGGCGGATCGCCGCGTCGAAGAAGTTCTCGCCGCCCTTGACGCTCTTCTGGTGCTGGAAATAAAGCTTCTTCAGCTTCCGCTGGCCGCCGATCTTCTCGATTGCCTGAATAACGGCGCGTTGCAGCACCGGCTGGTCAGCGGTTGAGTAGCTGAACCGCACTTTCTTGGACGCGAGGAGGCTGGTGGCTTTCGGCATGTCCGGGGGGGAATGTTGAGAACGATTCACCTTGGCATTTTGCCGGGCGGCATGCAACGTTGATGGCTTCCCATTGCCCGTGCCTGATCTATAGTTAAGCGGAACTGGGGAATCATCACATGTATACGCTCTATTGCCGCAAGAGTGCGGGATCTGCAGCCGTTGAAGCTTTGCTTGAGGCTTGCGGTGCCACGTACAAGACTATCGACCTCGAACGCAATGCCGATGGTTCGTTTGCCGATTTCTTTCACCGCATCAATCCGAAGGCTGAAGTGCCGACCCTGCAGATGCCCGATGACAGCATCATGACGGAAAGTGCGGCGATGATGATCCATATCGCCGATACGCACGCGGCATCGGGCCTTGCACCGGCTATCAACGCGCCCGAGCGGGCGAAATACCTGCGCTGGATGATCTATCTCGCCACCGCTCTCTATAACAGCGACCTGCGGCTGTTCTATCCGGAACGCTTCACAACCGATGCAGCGGGTGTCAGCGGCATCGAGGCCAAGGCCGGGCAGATGATGGCGCGCGAGTTTGAAATCTACGCGGATGCCCTGGGCGGCGGTCCCTTCATGCTTGGCCGCATGACGGCGCTCGATATCTATGCCGCAATGCTGGTGAACTGGGCGCCCGACATCAAGGCCTTGTTCGCAAAGCATGCAAATCTAAAGGTGATGTATGAGGCTGTTACAGCAACGCCGGCGGTTGGCCGCGTATGGCAGCGCAACGGTATGTGAGCGGCCGCCAACCCGGCGACGGTACATTCGGGTTTCCTTAAATTGACATCGCTGGCTTAAGACTTTATTCGCGGAAATTGCGGCATCACTCGGCAGGCACATTCTCACCACATAGCTGTGGCTGCAATCGGACATGGAGAGGCCCCAAGATGCGAATCAATTTATCAAAACTTACCATGGTTGTGATATTGCTTATGGGTTCCGTGGCGTCTCCTGGCCTCGCGGCCGAACTCTTGTCGGCAGCGCCCGGCAATCCCGGGCTCAAGGCCGATAAGACCATCAAGCGCCAGCGGCTTGTCAATGTGAACGCCAGCGGGCTTGCCGAGGCCATCGCAGCACCAGGGTTCGATGCCGCCAGCGACCGGGTTGAGCGCTCGCGCCTGCGCAGCGGCAAGGTCACCATGTCAATGTTCGATAACGCGGCGGTTGAGTTGCAGCGGACCAAAGTCGATGCTGGAATTGATGGCGGCATAATCTGGGAAGGCACATCGCCGTCGGGGTCTACGGCAATTCTGGTGGTGCGAAATGGCTTGATCACCGGCCACATCGAACACAACGGCCAGAGCTTTTTGATCGATCCAATGGGGACAGGAAACCTGCACCGGGTTCGCGAAATCGATACCGAGGCTTACCCGCGGGACAAGCATGTGAAGGTGCCTGCCAACAAGCGGAAGAGTGAGCGCAAGCTTGCCCCCAGCTCGCCGAAGGCGGGCACGCACACCGAAGTCACCTTGCTTGCGACCTACACCGCAAAAGCCAAAAGCAACCTGGGTGTGAATTTCTCCGACAAGATTTCGCTCGATGTGGCGCGCACCAACAAGGCGCTGGAAAACAGCGGTGCCAGACTCCGTGTCAAGCTTGTCGGTTTTGGCGCCGTGTCGTCAGCGTATGACGAACTGGCGTCATCCGATTCAGGTGCACCGCTCGATGCCATCACCTCCGGAAGCACGTTCAACTTTCCGGCCTTGCGGCAATTGCGGACATCGAAGGCTGCCGACCTGGTGACCATGTACACGATGCGCAACGAATATTGCGGGCTGGCCTGGGTTCTCAGCGGCGGTTTCGGCGATGAGGACTACGCCTTCTCGGTGCTCAATGCCCGATGCCAGGGAAGCCTTTCGCTGGCCCATGAACTTGGCCACAACATGGGCCTGCACCACGACCGGTATGTCGAAAACAAGGCATCCAATTCGGTCTACAACTATGGCTATATCAGCATTCTCGGGCAATTCAGAACCGTCATGTCCTATTCCGACGAATGTCGCGACCGTGGTGTGACGTGTAAGGAAATCACCTATTATTCGACACCGCGGAAGACCTTCAACGGGCGGCCCACCGGCATTGCCAGCGGCCAGAATGGCGCGGCGGATTCGGTTCGCGCGCTGAATGAGAACCGGGACTGGATTTCAGGATTCAGGTGAGACGGGTTGGCAGTTGAGAGAAGCCCAATCTAGATTGCCTCACACCGCCTCGGCGACGCTGCCCAATCCGAGCACGCGGCAGATGGCGTAGACGACGTCGGCGCGGTTCAGGGTGTAGAAGTGGAAGTGGGTGACACTCTCACGGTGCGCGACGACGATACCATCGGCCGCTCGCGGGGCGATTTGGCGTTCGTGATCAAGCTCGAACGCAAGGCGGACCGCAGCCTCACACCAGGCAAGCGCGGGCCGAAGGCGAAGAAGGGAATTACGAATTACGGTGACAGTGCATTTAATTGAATTACGGTGACAGTGCATTTAATTGGAATTACGGTGACAGTGCATTTAATTGTACAACTCCTCGGGATATGCTAACCATCAAACATGGCGAGACTGGCAAGGCTTGTGGTTCCGGGCCTGCCCCATCATGTCACCCAGCGTGGCAATGGGCGGCAAAAGGTGTTTTTCAGCGATGACGACTACGCGCTCTATGCCAACCTGCTGGCGGAAAGCTGCAAGGCGGCGGGCGTTGCCTGCTGGGCCTATGTGCTGATGCCCAATCACATTCATGCCATTCTGGTGCCGGACGACGCCGACGGGTTGCGCGCAGCACTTGCCCCGGTTCACCGCCGTTATGCCGGGCTGGTGAATGCCAGGCGGCGCCGGACCGGGCATTTCTGGCAGGGCCGCTATGGCGCGGCGGTGATGGACGAAGCGCATCTGACGGCGGCTTTCCGCTACATCCTGCACAATCCGGCGGCTGCCGGGTTGGTGCGTGAGCCCGAACAATGGCGATGGTCGAGTGCCGCCGCCTATCTGAAGGGCCGCCGCGATGGCCTGACGGAGACGGGACCGATGCTCAGCCGCTTTCCCGATATGAAAGCCTTGCTGAAAGGCGGGTTGGCGGATGCCGACGAAGCGGCCGTGCGCGACGACGAGACAATCGGCCGTCCCCGGGGCGATGCGGCGTTCCTTGCCAAGCTCGAACGCAAGACCGGGCGACAACTTATTCCGGGAAAGCGCGGCCCGAAGCCGCAGGAGAGAAATTAAATGCACTGTCACCGTAATCCTGTCACCGTAATCCGTAATCCCAGGAGAGAAATTAAATGCACTGTCACCGTA
>JANLTS010000684.1:0-9867 GCA_031363045.1 Hyphomicrobiales bacterium | reverse complement strand
CTGCTCTTCGGTGCAGAAGATATGCGCATCATCCTGGGTGAAGCCCCGCACCCGCATCAAACCATGCAGCGCACCGGATGGTTCATAGCGGTGCACATTGCCAAATTCCGCAAGCCTGAGAGGCAGTTCGCGGTAACTCCTCAAGCCATGCTTGAAGATCTGCACATGCCCCGGGCAGTTCATTGGCTTCAAGGCGAAGACCTGCTCGTCTTCCGTTTCGTCGCCTGCTGACGTCGCCGCGAACATCGCTTCCTTGTACCAACCCCAATGGCCAGAGGTCTCCCACAAGCTCTTGTCGAGAAGTTGCGGCGCGTTCACTTCCTGATAGTCGAGCTTCGACAGCCGCCGCCGCATATAGGCGATGAGCTGCTGGAAAATCGTCCAGCCCTTGGCATGCCAGAAGACGACGCCAGGACCCTCTTCCTGGAAATGGAACAGGTCCATCTCGCGGCCAAGCTTGCGGTGGTCGCGCTTCTCGGCCTCTTCCAGCGCCGTGATATAGTCCTGCAGGTCCTTCTCGGATGCCCAGGCCGTGCCATAGATGCGCGTCAGCATCGGGTTCTTGGAATCGCCCCGCCAATAGGCACCCGCCACCTTCATCAGCTTGAAAGCTGTGCCGATTTTTCCCGTCGAATTCATATGCGGCCCGCGGCACAGGTCGATCCAACCACCCTGGTCATAGAACTTGATGTCTTCGGTGCCGGGGATCGCGTCCACCAGTTCCACCTTGAACAGCTCGCCCTTGGCGCGGAAGAACTCCTTCGCCTGTTCGCGCGTTTTCACACTCTTGGTGAACGGTTTGTCGCGCTGAATGATCTCGCGCATCTTCTTTTCGATGGCCGCGAAGTCTTCCGTCGTGAACGGCTGGTTGCGGAAGAAATCGTAATAGAAGCCGTTCTCGATGATCGGGCCGATGGTCACTTGCGTGCCCGGAAACAGTTCCTGCACCGCTTCGGCCAGCACATGGGCGGCGTCATGGCGGATAAGTTCGAGGGCTTCGGGATCATCGCGCGTTACGATCTTGAGGCTGGCATCACCCGGGATCGGATCGGCGAGATCGACAAGCACGCCATTCACCACGGCGGCCACGGCCTTCTTCTCAAGCGATTTGGAAATCGAGGCGGCAACCTGTGCCGCTGAAACCCCGGCTTCGACCTGGCGCTTGGCGCCATCGGGGAACGTTAACGTAATCATCTGTCCTCCTGCTCACTCCCGCCAACGGATGCGGGTAAGCGATGTTATGGGTGATTTGCGAAATCAGGCTTTAAGCGATGCTGAGGCCCAGGGTCAAGAGTACCCGGCAGACACGGCCTGCCACAATCCTTACCACATCTCCGAATTGCACCAACCCGGTAACCACCCTTTAAGCTATCCATAACCCAGCATTAACCTTAACGCGCCATGATCGCTCCGAACGGCAAGTTAACTATAGTTCGGGGTAACCAATGAAACTTTCTCTCCTGCGTATCGCACTTCTCGCCACGGTCATGGTGCCCGCGGCGTCAGCCCTGGCGGCCGACCTCGATCCGCCGCCTCCGATTGATGACCTGCGTCCCGCCACCTATGACTGGACAGGCATTTACGCAGGTGTGGTCGGTTCCGTCGTATCGATCGATGGCCACTACGACAAGGACCCGGATGTCGGCCCTCCCGTTGACCCCGAGATGAGCGGCACAGGTTACATGGGCGGCATCGTTGCCGGCCTGAATTGGCAGGTGGATGACTTTGTTCTCGGTATCGAAGCTGATTACCAGATGGGTGGCGAAACGGCCAACAACGAAGATCCGGCCGAAATGACTGACTTCTCGATCAACGGCCTGGCCACCTTGCGGGCTCGCGCCGGCGTGGTCATGGATTCGACCATGTTCTACGTGACCGGTGGTGTCGCCCTCCTCGACACCGAGTTCGGCGGCGACGTCGGCCCCAACAACAATTCCGTACACGACAGCGAAACCGCCTGGTTGACTGGCTATGCCGTTGGTGGCGGTATGGAACACGCCTTCTCGGACAGCTTCCACGGCCGCCTCGAATACATGTACATTGGCGCGCCCGATGCCTCCTACCGTCTGGAAGACCCGAACAACTTCGGCGGCGATGTCGACATGCACTTCAACGGCATCCACTCGATCCGCGCCGGCCTGACGTATAATTTCTCGCTATAGGCGACACTTCTCAAGTCTCTGCAAAGCACCGCACTCAGGGGCCCTCCGGGGCCCCTTTTTTGTCGCCCGTTTCTGCCATCCGCCAGACCGGCCCGTGATAAACCTCGGGCACCGGGTCGAAACCAGATTGACCCCACGGGTGGCAGCGGCATACCCGCGCAAAACCCAGCGCCACGCCACGTGCGGCACCATGATGGCGGATCGCGTCGCTGGCATAGTCGGAACATGTCGGTAAATAACGGCAGCGGCGGCCAATCAAAGCCGATAATGTCAGCTGATAGAGTCTGATGATTGCAAGGAGCAGGGTCTTCATGATCGTTCAGGTCATCATATAGGGGCACGAGATGGCACAGGCAAAACCCAATATCCTTTTCGTCATGGCCGACCAGCTGGCCGCCAGCGCCCTCCCCTTCCACGGCCATCCGCTGGTGAAGACGCCGAACCTTTCGCGGCTGGCAGCCGAGGGCGTGGTCTTCGAGAACTGCTATTCCACCAGCCCCTTGTGCGCGCCAGCGAGGGCTACGGTAATGAACGGCCTGCTGCCGTCGCGCACTGGCGTTTACGACAATGCCGCCGAATTCCCCTCCTCGATCCCCACCTGGGCGCATTATCTCAGGCTGGCAGGTTACCGCACAGCACTATCCGGCAAGATGCATTTCGTCGGGCCAGACCAGTTGCACGGGCTTGAGGAACGTCTCACCACCGACATTTATCCTGCCGACTTCGGCTGGACGCCAGACTGGCGCTTGCGCCAGGAGCGTATCGACTGGTGGTACCACAACATGACGAGCGTGCTGCAGCCGGGCATCGCCGAGATCACCAACCAGCTTGAGTTCGATGACGAAGTCGCCTTCCTCGCCATCCGCAAAATCTTTGACTACGTCCGCTTCGAACCAGAAAAACCCTTTTGCCTCATGGCCTCCTTCACCCACCCGCATGACCCCTATGCGGCGCGCGCCAAATTCTGGAACCTCTACCGCGACGAGGACATCGACCTGCCCAGGGTCCCTCGCATGGACCGCGCCCAACTCGATCCGCACAGCCAACGCCTCTACGATGTCTCGGCGATGGACGATTATACCGTGACCGAGGCCGATCTCCGCGCCGCCCGTCACGGCTACTATGCCAACATCTCATACGTCGACGATCTGCTCGGTCAGATGATCCAGGCACTGGAAGCGACCGGCAAGCTCGACGACACGGTCATTGTCTTCACCTCCGACCATGGCGACTTCCTCGGCGAGCGCGGCCTCTGGTACAAGATGTCCTATCTCGAGCCCGCCGCCCACGTGCCCATGCTCATCTGGAACCCCAAGCGCTTCAACCAGCGGCGCGTCAAGGAGCCGGTGACGCTGGCCGACATTCTGCCGACCCTCACAGCCATCGGCAACGAAGGCGCCTTGACACTGTCACGCGCCGTCGATGGCCGCTCGCTTTGTCCGCTGCTGCTCGGCGCCCATGAGGACCCAGGCGGCACAGCCTGGGGTGAATACCTGGCAGAAGGCGCCATTGCGCCCATCTACATGCTCAGGCGCGGCCCTTGGAAGTTCATCCACTCGCCGGCTGATCCCGATCAGCTTTACAACCTCATCGATGATCCCAACGAGCTAACCAATCTTGCCGCCACTCACCCGCTCGGCCACCAATTCCGTGCCGAGGTCGAGGACAAATTCGACATTCCACGCATCCACAAGGCAGTGCTCGAAAGCCAGCAATCGCGCCTGATGATGTTCGAGGCTCTGAAACGCGGCCACCACTTCCCCTGGGACTTCCAGCCCCTGCGCGATGCCTCCGAGCAATACACCAGAAACCACATGAGCGTCACCGACCGCGACCTGCAATCGCGATTTCCCCAGGCCCCCGATATCGAAGGCAAGCGGCGTAACTAATGTTACATCGCCCATGCTGAAAGCCGCGCGGGGATGCCACAACCAACTCCCGGTCCCCGCACTTGCCAAAGACGCCAAAATGCGCAAGTCTTCGCCAAAAGCCGGTGTCAATTGGCGCAATGTCGATTGGAGAACCGAGACACGTGCTTGATTTGCAAAGTTATCAACTGCTGTTTTTATGACAGAGGAGTGAACGATGGCGAGCAAGGAAGGCGTTGTTGCATCTGACCCATCCACTTGGGCCCCTGAATTGGATGCTGTCGTTGCAGCCCCCAAACATCACAAGGTTCTCTTCGAGAATGAGAACCTGCGCGTTTTGGAGGTCACATTACCGCCGCTAGACGAAGAACCCGTACATCATCATCGTTGGCCATCGGTTTTCGTACTCGACCAGATTCGGCCGCCGGTTCATGACTATTCACCGGATGGCACTCAACTTCCACCCAATCGCGACGTCATCAGGGCGTTGGAGACTTGGGATGGCAAAGGCTGTCTTGTGGTCCATATGGCGCCGCAACCAGCCGGACGGGTTCTCAATGCCTCCCAGACAACCGTTCACGGCATCCGCATAGAAATGAAAAACGCGACGTAGCAGGCAAATCAATAGGGCGTTCCATCCCTCCGCGTGAAGCGGAACTTGTGGTTTTCCTTGATGCCCATCATGTCGACGTCCGAGTAGGTCGCAAGTTCGTCCGCCGAGCGCGTGCCAATCTCCAGATAGGTCACAGGTCGATCCTCCCTGTTCACCAGCTTGTGGCCATTGGCGACACCCGCTTTGAATCCCGCACACATGCCGGGCCGCAACAGATGCTCGCCGGCATCATCCACCAACGTGATCTCGCCATCGATCACATAAATGAATTCATCCTCGTTCTTGTGCCAGTGCCGCTCGGCGGAGGCAGCACCTGGCTGCAGCACCGTCAGGTTGACTCCAAACTGGCTGAGACCGAATTGATCGCCTAGCACTCGTTTCTCGCGGCCCTTGAGGGGTCCAGCAAATTGCGGCGGATAAATCGTGGTACTACGCGCCGCAACTTCAAGGGCGGTGATAGTCACGGGTTTACTGTCAGCCATTCACCGCGTCCTTCTGCTTGGCTTCGACCTGATTGACGGCATCCACCACCGCATCGAAGGTCAGAAGTGTTGAGGCATGCCGCGCCTTGAAATCCCGCACCGGCAGCAGCGCTTCAAGATCGGCCCACTTGCCAGTTGGCGCGGGCCCCTCCTCCTTCAACATCTTGTACATCTGCTCGCGCAATGACCGCAGTTCAGCTGGCGTTGACCCCACCACATGCCGCGCCATGATCGAAGACGACGCCTGCCCCAGCGCGCAGGCCTTCACCTCATGGCCGAAATCGCTCACCGCGCCATCTTTCAGGGCAACATCAACCGTCACCTTGGAGCCGCACAGCCTGGAATGTGCCACCGCCGTGGCTTGCGGGTGAGCCAAGCGTTGCAGCCGCGGAATATCTGCCGCGTAACCCAGAATCTGGCGGTTGTAGATGTCGTTGATCATTCCAATATCCTAGCGGGTTCGTGAGGCCCGGCAAGTCTGTCGTTTGCCGGTTTGCCTTCTGGGGACGTGCCATGATATGGGAGCGCCAGCGCTCGGGGTCAATTTGCCCCGTCATGTCATCCTTGGGCGGCAGACTTGCAGAGAGCCACCGTTAGGAAAGAAGAAGTCAGGATCAATGGACGCCGTCATCAAGAAAATCCCGCGTGAAACATCCCTGAAGGCCGCCAAGCGCCCGACGCAGGCCGAAGCCGAGGACGCTGTGCGTGTGCTGCTCGCCTGGGCTGGCGACAATCCGGAACGTGAAGGACTGCTCGATACACCAAAACGCGTCGCCAAGGCTTTTCGCGAGTATTTCTCGGGTTACGAGGAAGACCCTGCCGAAGCGCTGTCCCGCACGTTCGAAGAGGTCGGCGGCTATGATGATATCGTCATGCTGCGCGATATCGAGTTCAACTCACATTGCGAGCATCACATCGCCCCGTTCATCGGCCGCGTTCATATTGCTTATCTCCCGGCGCAACAGGTGGTTGGCATTTCAAAGCTGGCCCGCGTCGTCGAGATCTTTGCCCGCCGCCTGCAAACCCAGGAAACCATGACGGCGCAGATCGCCAATGCCATCATGGGCGCCCTGCAGCCACTGGGTGTAGCCGTGCTGGTGGAAGCAGTTCACACCTGCATGTCGATGCGTGGCGTGGGCAAGCGCAATGTCGCCACCGTCACCATGCAGTTTACCGGCGAATTCAAAACCAGCCCGGCGATGCAGGCGCGCTTCATGGACCTGGTCCGCTCCCCCTCGAACGGCTTCTCGCTCTGATGTCATCCAACCTCGATGAGACGGATGAATTCCGTCCGAGGTTCGACAGTTCCGGCCTTATCACCGCCATCGTCACCGACGCCGCCGACGGCACATTGCTGATGGTCGCCCATATGAACGCTGAAGCCTTGCGCCTGACGCTGGAAACCGGCACCGTGCATTTCTGGAGCCGCTCGCGCCAAAGCTTGTGGATGAAGGGTGAGACGTCAGGCGAGACCCTTCACGTGAACGAAATCCTGACTGATTGCGATCAGGACATTTTGCAGCTCAAAGTCCAGCCGCATGGCAAAGGTGCTGCCTGCCACACCGGCCGCCGCAGCTGTTTCTACCGCCGTGTCGAATCAGGCAAGCTGGTGTTTACCGATCAAGCCCGGCTATTTGATCCAGCCAATGTCTACAAGTCCTGATCAGCCCCCCGATGCGATGTAAGTTTTCATCTGCTCGACCTCTTGTTCCATCATCTCCATGCGGTGCTTCACCACATCGCCGATCGAAATCATTCCGGCGATCCTGCCGTTGGACAACACCGGAACATGACGGATGCGATGCTCGGTCATCAGCGCCATGAGATCGGCTTCAGTGTCGTTGGGACCGCAGGTACGGACCCGCGCGGTCATAATATCCGCAGCGGATTTGGAGATAACGTCCGTGGCATTTCCCGCCATGGCCCGCACCACGTCGCGTTCCGAAACGATGCCTGCGAGTTGGCCGTCACGGTCCATCACCAGTACGGCACCAATCCGGTGTCTTGCAAGCATGCCGACAATGGTCAGGACCGAATCGCCCGGCAGCACGGAATGCACGGCTGATCCCTTTTGACTGAGGATGTGAGCAACTGCCATGAGTGCGTCCTTCCATGTGCGTTAACGCAAGGAACACTATCACAATTTCACTTCGCCTGCACACTCCTTCGAACCAGAGCATAAAAGCCGGCGATCCCGGCAAAGAAACCGCCTAAATGTGCTTCCCAGGCAATGCCACCTTCAGGCACGAATGAATTGCCAGTCCAGCCCGATGCCCCGGATGCCAGCGTCACCACCAGCCAGATGGCCATGAACAGCAGCGCCTTGCGATCAATTAACAGTTCGCGCAAGCTGAGCGGCCGCAACCCGCCGGCAACTCGGCGCCCGTACATGATGGGGATGGCTGCCGCCAGCAGGCCGGAGACCGCTGCCGATGCCCCCAGCACGAACACAACCTGTCCCCAGTGCAATGCCAGGCTAGCTAGGCCCCCAGCAACAGTGGCCATCAGGCACAACAACAAAAATCTCCAGTTTCCAAGATACCGTGCCACCGGTGTTCCAAAGACCAACAACCACAAGCTGTTGAACAACAAATGCATCCAGTCGGCGTGCAGGAAGCCATAGGTCAGAAGGCTCCAATATTGCGACCCATGGAGCATCGGGAATGATACGCCAGTGAAGCGTGCCGGGATGAGGGCGAATACGAACAGGCTCTCGGTCTGCCAGCTGTCACCGCCAAATTGCAAGGCCGCATGGATGGCCACCAGCACGCCGATCAGCACCAGCACGATCACCGGCGCATTGAAGGCAGGTGCGGTGGTGGCGCGCCAATTGTTGCTGTTGGCCCGGGGGTCGCTCAAGCCACTGCCTCTCCGTCTGGCATGATCGCTGCACCATGCTTGTTACAACGTTCACGAATGGAACAGCGGCACGTGCGGCCGCCGGCAACGAGGATCGAGACATGCTGGTTAGCGACGAAATGTTTGAAAGCCAAGACGAAACCCACATTCTCCACCCGTCGAGCCGGGCGCTTTTCCGATTTTGGGATACCGTCAGGGCTGAACGCTCCGCACCTTCGCGCGCCGATCTCGACTTGACGAAGGTCCGCACACTTGTGCCCAATCTCTTTATCGCCGAATATGCAACCAAAGCTCGAATGTTCCGTTGGCGTCTGGCCGGAACCGCCATCTGTGAACTCTATCATCAAGAGCTCACTGGTACCAACATGCTGGCAGGTTGGGATGGTTTTGAGTCCGATATCATCGCACGCTTCCTCGATACGACAATAACCGCTCGCCAACCTTCGGTGTTGCGCTTCCGGTTGCAGACAGACCGTGATCAGCTGATTGGTACCGAACTTATGGCTTTTCCAATGCTGGCGGCCGATGGCTTCACCACTCATATCTTTGGCGGGCTTTTTCCTTTCCGCGAAATCTGGTCGCTCGACTACTCCTCTCTGACGCATTTCCAACTCTCTGCGGCACGCTCGGTATGGACGGAAAATCTTCCCCTGCCGGCCCCCTTGTCTCAAGGTTCGGCTGCCATTCAGCGCAACTTCCACGTGATTTCCGGCGGACGCACATAAACCTGAATCCGGCGAAGAAACTTTAACCCAACCTTTACGGCGCGCCCCTAGTCTGACGTTCTGTCAAGGGGAGACCGAAGCGTGAACGCAACTGCCAATGCAGCGCCTTCAACCGCGATGCCCGTTGGAGCAGTGAAGCAGACCCTCTTTGGCCGCTTCATGCTGCCCGACATGAGCGAACACGCCTGTCAAGTGAACGGAATCTCGCTTGATGGCGCAACTTTCGTCACCAGCCAGCCTGTTCCTCCGGGCCTGTCGCTTGTCGCCTATCTGGAGGAGGTCGGTCGTATCGAGGCCATCACCGCCGAAACCATTGACGGTGGCTTTCGCGTTACTTTCGCACTGACAGGGGCGCGCCGCGACCGTTTCGAAACGCGCTTGAAGTGGTTGGTGCAGAAAGAACACGGCGCAACGGAAGAAGACCGCCGCCACACCCGTTATGAACCGCGCGATAAACAGTCTCAGATCACCATGCCGGACGGTCGCGAGTACAATTGCGAAGTCGTCGATATTTCGCTTTCGGGAGCCGCTATCAAAGTTGAAGTCATGCCAAGTCTCGGCACTTACATTCTGCTCGGCAAGATGCGCGGCCGCGTCGTCCGCTATCTCGACACCGGAGTTGCCATCGAGTTCGTCAAGCTGCTCGACCGCACGCAATTGTCCGAGACGACCCGCTAGACTGAGCAGCGTCAAAGTTTCCCACTCAGGTCTGTCCACAATCGTGCTTCCCAACTCCGCAGGAACTGTCCTACAGTTCCCGGACAAGAGCGCATTTCGCGCCGCATCAGGGGAAGATCCGCATGGCCAGGAAACCTGCGCAAAAAAAGCCGCTCACCAGCCAGAAATTCGGTTTCCTCGTCGAACATCACAAGCAACAGGAGGCCGGGCCCGCGCTCCTTGAGGCGGGCGCGCACTTCCTTGTGGCGCAAGAGGTAATTGTTCACGTCCTCGATGGATTTGAATTCATGGGGACCGTGTTCGCGCGGCACGACTATCTTGGGATGGCTGCCATCAAAGCTGTCGAAAAAATTGATGTATTCAAACTTGTTGATCCAGCGGCCGAGGCCCAGAATGTTGTAGGGGGTAGGCGACAGGAAGGTGATGGGCGTCTGGTTCTGCCTGAAGTAGGCGTAGATTTCCGACAGGCTTGTGAGTTTG
>JANLTS010000663.1:0-7205 GCA_031363045.1 Hyphomicrobiales bacterium | reverse complement strand
CTTCTCCCGTGGCGTAGCCATGGGAGAAGGTCCCGAAGGGGGATGAGGGCTCTTCGTAGCAGTCGTTCGTTGGGGATTGCGTCGCAATGAAAATCAACAAACTCCTCATCGCCAATCGTGGCGAGATTGCCGTTCGCATCATTCGCGCCGCGAAGGAGCTTGGGATCAGGACCGTGCAGGTGCATTCGGCGGCGGATGCAGAATCGTTGGCCGTCAAGATGGCCGATGAAGCGGTGAACATCGGCCCGCCGCATGCCGCGAAATCCTATCTCAACATTGCGAATATCCTGAAGGCGGCGGCTGACACTGGCGCCAATGCCGTGCATCCGGGCTATGGCTTTCTGGCTGAGAACGCTGGCTTTGCCGATGCGGTGGAAGCGGCAGGCCTGATCTTCGTTGGGCCCAAGGGCGATGCGATCCGCGTCATGGGCGACAAGGTGGCGGCACGCGTGGCTGCCGAGGCGGCGGGCGTCCCAGTGGTGCCGGGCTCGGCTGGCCGCATCGATGATCCCGAACAGGCCAAGGCCATCGCACTCGCCATCGGTTTTCCGGTGATGATAAAGGCGGCGGCGGGCGGCGGTGGCCGCGGCATCCGCATTGCCCATGACATGAGCGAATTCGAGACCCTGATGCCGCAGGCTTCGGCCGAGGCCAAGGCGGCGTTTGGCGACGGCGGGCTTTATATCGAGAAGGTCATCGAGCGCGCCCGCCACATCGAGGTGCAGATTCTGGGTGACGGCCAGCGCGCCATCCATTGCTTCGAGCGCGAAAGCTCGCTGCAGCGGCGGCGCCAGAAAGTGTGGGAGGAGGCGCCCTCGGCCGTGCTGCCGGAGGAGGTGCGCGAGAAACTCTGTGCCTCTGCCGTGGCCCTCGCTGAGGCGGTCAACTATCGCGGCGCCGGTACGCTGGAGTATCTCTATGACGACCAGACACGGCATTTCTATTTCATCGAGATGAACACCCGCATTCAGGTCGAACATCCGGTGACCGAGATGATCACCGGACTCGATCTGGTACGCGAGATGATCCTGATTTGCGGCGGCCAGCCGCTGCGCTATCAGCAGAGTGACGTGCGCATGCAGGGCCACGCCATCGAAGTGCGTATCAATGCCGAGGACCCAGCAAAGAATTTCATGCCGGCTCCCGGCACGGTGACCTCGCTGCGGGTGCCAGGTGGACCGGGAACGCGGTTCGATACCATGCTCTATCAGGGTTATCAGGTGCCGCCGTTCTATGACTCGCTGCTGGGAAAGTTGATCGTCTGGGACGAGTCGCGAGCCGCGGCAATTGCCCGCATGTGCCGCGCCCTTGATGAACTTGAAGTTGGCGGTCTCGCCACGACGAAGCCGTTGCATCAACTACTGGCCACTGACGAGAGCGTTGCCAGAGCCGATTTTCATACGCGTTGGCTCGAGCCCTGGCTCGAGGCCAATGCGCACCGCTTGAGCCCATGAGGGAGGTTGCCCAGACATGAAGACCCGTTACAGCTATGGCGGCGACGAGCACATCTTCGTCGAGTGCGACGAGGAAATGTCACTCGAGGCCTTCTTCAAATCGCTGTCGATTACCTCGGCGGTGAAGAAGGCGCGGATGAAGGGCGTCACCGAAATCTGCCCGGCCAATGCCTCGTTCCAGATCAAGTTCAATCCGGATGTGATCAAGCCGGCCGATATGCTGAAGGAGCTGAAGGCGATCGAGAAACAGGCGGCGAAGTCGAAGCCCGTCATCAAGTCGCGCATTATCGAGATCCCGGTGCTCTACAATGATCCGTGGACGCACGAAACCCTGATGCGCTTCCGCGAGCGCCACCAGGATCCGAAATCGACCGACATTGAATATACTGCACACATCAACAATCTCGATGGCGTCGATGGTTTCGTGAAGGCGCATTCGGGCGCCCCGTGGTTCGTCTCCATGGTGGGCTTCGTGGCGGGCCTGCCGTTCCTCTATCAGATGGTTGATCGCCAGCGGCAGATCCAGTCGCCGAAGTATTTGCGGCCGCGCACCGACACGCCGAAACTCACCGTCGGCCACGGCGGCTGCTTCGGCTGCATTTATTCCGTGCGCGGAGCAGGTGGTTATCAGATGTTCGGCATCACGCCGGTGCCGATCTATGATCCCAACCAGAAGATCAAGCACCTGAAGGAGTTCATGTGTCTGTTCCGGCCCGGCGACATCGTCAAATGGAAACCCATCGATCGCGAGGAGTATGATGCGACGGTGGTGGCCGTCGATAAGGGCCGTTTCAATCTGAAAATGAAGGACGTGACCTTTGATCTCGCCGAGTTCAAAAAGGATATGGACGGCACCAACGCCAAGCTGATGGGGGCTCTCAATGGCCGTTAAAGTTTTGAAGCCCGGCCTGTCGACCACCGTGCAGGATTTGGGGCGCCCCGGCTATTATCACATCGGCATTCCGGTGTCGGGTGCCATGGACCGCCTCGCCGCCAAGGCCGCCAATCTTCTGGTTGGCAACAAGGAGAGTGCGGCCGTTCTCGAAGCCGTGTTCATGGGGCCGGAGCTGCAATTCACCGAGGAGGCTATGGTTGCCGTGACCGGTGCCGAGCTGCCACCGAAAGTGAATGGCGAGCCGCGTGATACCTGGACCTCGTTCAAGGTGAAGAAGGGCCAGACGCTGTCCTTCGATTTCCTGAAGAAGGGCGCGCGTGCCTATATCGCCATCTCCGACGGCATCGATGTGCCTGTAGTGTTGGGCTCGCGTTCGACTTATACACTCGGTGCACTTGGCGGTTTCAAGGGGCGCAAGCTCGAGGCTGGCGACAAGCTCCCCGTTGGCAAGGGCCGCGCGGCGAAGGAAGGCCGCAGCGTGCCTGAGAAACTGCGCCGCATGCCGGGTACCCCCGCCGAACTCCGCATGATCCCTGGTCTCTATTGGCACCGCATCACGGAAAGCGCGGGCAAGCAGTTTCTCGAGGACACCTGGAAGGTGGCGAACGAGGCCGACCGCATCGGCTATCGGTTCAAGGGCGGCAAACCATTGGAGTTCGTCCCCCGCGAGGCGCCGTTCGGTGCGGGCTCTGATCCCTCCAACATCGTCGATGCCTGCTATCCCTACGGCTCGATACAGATCCCCAGCGGCACCGAACCCATTGTGCTGCATCGTGATGCGGTCTCGGGCGGCGGGTACTTCATGGTGGGCGCGGTGATCTCCGCCGACATGGACCTGATAGGGCAGTTGCAGCCGAACACCCCGGCGAAGTTCGTCAGCGTTACGATGGCACAGGCATTGAAGGCGCGGAAAGACCGGGCGAAGTTGATCGAGAAAATCAGGGCGGGGCTGTAGGAAAAGAGCCCTCATCCCCCTGTCGGGACCTTCTCCCATGGCGCTGCCACGGGAGAAGGCGGTTCACCTCTTGCGCCTTCTCCTGTTCGAAGAATGGGAGAAGGTGGCCGAAGGCCGGATGAGGGCACTTCAAACTTTCATGCGTGCATTCTCGCGGTATTCCTTCGGCGGTGCGCCGAACTGAGCCTTGAAGGCGCGGCTGAATTGCGCCTGGTCGCCGAAACCCCAGCGGTAGGCGATTTCGGCCACCGTCTGGCGGTTGGACGGATCGCGCAGACTCTCGCGACAGGCTTCGAGGCGCTGGTCCCTGATCCAGCTCCCCAGCGTTTGATTGGTGTCGCGGAACAGTTCGTGCAGATAGCGCGTGGAGATGCCGCAGCCACGCGCGATGGTGTCGGGGTCGAGCTCGCAATCGCTCATGTGCTTCCGGACGAAGGCCTCGATGCGTGTCAGATGCGCCTCGCGCACCGTGGAGTTGCCCGATGTGAGCGTGCGCTCGTCGGCTTTCAGCGCCAGTACCAGAAGATCGATCAATTGCTGGCCGACGGTCGAGCGCGTTTCAAGGCTCATGGCTTCGAAACGGTTGGGGATCAGATGCAGCATGTCGGTAAAGAGGCCACCCGCCCCATCTGCCGCGTCGAATTGCAGCGAACAGAAGCGGTCGGGCTGGCGGATGCGGCCGCCGAGCGCCTTGGCATCGACCTTGACCACCCACAGATCGGCAGCCTCGGCATGGCTGAACTCATAAGGTTCGTGGCTGCGCTCCAAGATGAAACTTCCGGGGCTGCAGCGAATGTCCTTGCCGCATTGCGAGAAGAACACTTCCGAGCGGGCCGGAACCGTGACCAGGAATTGCTCGTCGCGCTCCGCCTTGAAGTGTTGCGGCAAGCGGCGATATTGCAACGCGTCCGATGTGAGTCGTGACAGCGACACATCACCCAGCGTCCACAGCGCCAGATCGCCCGAAAAGCTGTCGGCGTTGCGGAACGCCAGGTCGAGCGGAAAGTAGGTCTTGGCGATCGCCTCGTGCCAGTGGCGGCTGCGGTCATGGGTGGGCGTCTGGGACGTGGTAATCGTCGGCTTCATGGCGGACACTCCGGCAACAGCAAAACTCTATGCCTCGCCAAACCGCGAAGCAACATAATCCCGGCTGACTGCGCCATGCGTCAAATGAGGCTTCACAGGCTGCAAAGACGAAAGGCCCGGTGGCGGCCTAGGCTATGTTTGCAAAACGGTGAGGACATCATGGCCGCGAAAAAGAACTCCAAGGTCGATCCGATTACCTTGTCCGTGGTGCGCGGCGTTCTCGAAACGACGCAGCGCGAGATGACGCTGGCGCTGGAGAAGACAGCGCGCTCCTCGGTGTTCAATCTGGCGCATGATTATTCAACGGCACTGTTCAACGCCAACCCCGAGATGATCCTGCAGGGCCAGGATATTCCGATCCATCTGGGCTCGCTCATTCCTGCCATGAAGGCGGTGGCAAAATTCTTCGAGGGCGACATTCACGAGGGCGACCTGATCCTCCACAATGACCCGGCCTTCGGTGGCAGCCACGCCATCGACACCTGCATGTACAAACCGGTCTTTTACAAGGGCAAGCTCGTCTACTGGACGGTGTGCAAGGGCCACCTGACCGACATCGGCGGACCAGTGCCGGCGGGCTACAATCCCAATGCCAAGGAAATCTACGCCGAATGCCTGCGCATTCCGCCGGTGAAGATCTGGGACAAGGGCAAGCCGCGCAATGATGTGTTGAACATGATCTTCACCAACATGCGGGCGAGGCGCGACCAGGAGGGCGACTTCAACGCGTTGATCGGCGCCTGCCAGGTGGGCGAGCGCAATCTGCTGGCGATGCTCGACAAGTATGGCCAGAAGACCGCCGACATCTGCATCAATGAGCTGCTCGACATGGCCGACCATCACATGCGGAGCCTGATCAAGACGGTACCGGATGGAACCTATGAAGGTGTCGCCATCCTTGAGGATGCAGGCCACGGTTTTGGCGATTTCGAGATCAAGGCGACTGTGACGATCAAGCGCGACACTTGCCACATCGTCATCGCCTCGCCGCCGCAGATTCCGTATTTCATCAACTCCTATGAAGGCAACTCGCATTCCGGTGTCTATCTGGGGCTGATGATGTTTGCCGCCCTGCCGCCACCCTATAATGAAGGTCTCTATCGCTGTGTGAGCGTGGACTTCGGGCCGAAGGGCACGATCTGCAATGCGCAGGAACCGGCACCGCATATGAATTGCACCACGACGCCGATGGAAACCTTGACCGATGCGGTGCGCCTCGCCTTCGAGAAGGCCATGCCGTCGAAGGTCTCGGCGTCCTGGGGCCATGCCAATGGTCTGAATGTGGCGGGCTGGGATTCGCGTACCAATGAGGAATACGTCACCATGGTGCTGGCAACGATCATCTCGGGCGGTGGTGACACGCCGCTACAGGACGGCTGGCACGCGGTCTGGCCATAGTGCTGTTTCGGCGCGCTGACCTCCGGCGACGTCGAGCTGCTGGAATATTCCTATCCCTTCATCATCCACAAATATTCGCTGATGACCGATAGCGGCGGTGCCGGAAAATTCCGTGGCGGCTCGGGTACGGCATGGGAAGTCGAACCGCTCGACAAGGAGATGCTGTGCATCGGCTTTGGCGAAGGCCGCCGCATTCCGGCCATGGGGGCGGCCGGTGCTACATCAAAGGACATCGATTCCAAAGTCGGCCGCGTTGAGCTGAAGCGCTCCGGCAAGGTCGAATTGAAACGCACCAACATCATGGAGACGATCCAGCCTGGCGACACCGTGACCAACATGAATCCGGGCGGCGGTGGCTATGGCAATCCCTTCGAGCGCCCGGTCGAGAAAGTCGTGTGGGATGTGAAGAACGGCCTCGTCTCGATCAAGGGTGCGGAAGCAGATTATGGCGTCGTCATCAGCGATCCCGAATCTCTCGATGTCGATGTCAAGGCGACCCACGCCTTGCGTTCAGCGGCCTGAGGGGGAGATGAGCATGCGCACGCAATATCGTCTTGGTATCGATGCCGGTGGCACCTTCACCGATTTCGTGGTCGCCGACCGCATGAGCGGTGACGTCAGACTGTTCAAGGCGCTGTCCACACCCGCCGATCCGACCAAGGCCATCGAAAATGGCCTGAAACTGATCGCCGATGATTTCGGCATCACGGCTTCGGCCTTGGTGTCGAATTGCGATCTCTGCATCAATGGCACGACAGTGGGTCTCAATGCGCTGATTACCCATCGCGGCGGCAAGACCGGTTTGATTTGCACGGCGGGTCATGAGGACTCGATTGAGATCCGCAATGGCCACAAGGAAGATGGCTTCCGCTATGATCCGGAGTATCCCGCCGCCACCATGCTGGTGCCGCGCTATCTGCGCAAAGGTGTCCGCGAGCGGGTGATTTCCGATGGCTCGATCCGCACGCCGATGCAGGAAGAGGATGTGCGCACCGCCTGCGAACTCTATCTGAAGGAGGGCGTCGAGACCGTGGCGATCTCCTTCGTCTGGTCGGTGCTCAACACCGCACATGAGAAGCGCGCCGCCGAGATCGTCCGCGAGATGATGCCGAATGTGATCTTGACTGTGGGCAGCGAACTCTATCCGCAGATCCGCGAATATACCCGCACCTCGACAGCGGTGGTGAATGCCTATCTCGCAACCGTCATGCGGAAATACGTGAAGGCGGTGGATGCCTATTTCAAATCATTGGGCGCCAAACAGCCGGTGCGCTACTTCCAGTCCAACGGTGGCCTCGCCGTAGGCCAGGCGATGACCGACCGCTCGGTCTATGCCATCAATTCCGGCCCGGCTTCGGCACCACAGGCCGGACTATTCGTCTGTGCGCCATTCAAGAAAACCAATGTCATCACCGTC
>JANLTS010000645.1:0-4165 GCA_031363045.1 Hyphomicrobiales bacterium | reverse complement strand
GCGGATGTCGATGCCATGCTCAAGCTGGTGAGCCCGAAGACCCGCATGGTGTTTCTGGCCAATCCCAACAACCCCACTGGAACTTATCTGCCATTCAGCGAAGTGAAGCGGCTGCATGCCGGATTGCCAAAATCCGTGTTGCTGGTGCTTGATGCGGCCTATGCCGAATATGTGCGGCGGAACGATTATGAATCGGGAATCGAATTGGTCTCCACATTCGAGAATGTGGTGATGACCAGGACTTTCTCGAAAATTCATGGCCTTGCTGCGTTACGTCTGGGATGGGCCTATTGCCCGGCGCATGTGGCGGATGTACTCAACCGCATTCGCGGGCCGTTCAACGTCGGGGCTCCGGCGATTGCCGCAGGAACGGCGGCGATTGCCGATCAAGGATTTGTCGAGACAGCCATTGCCCATAACGACAAGTGGCTTGACTGGTTAACAAAAGAAGTGACTCAACTTGGATTGCGGGTGACGCCGAGTGTCGGCAATTTTCTGCTGTTGCATTTTCCATCGGATGCGGCGCATAGCGCTGCCTCAGCAGACCAATATCTTCAGGATCACGGTTTTATTCTCCGCCGGATGGAGAGCTATGGATTGCCCCAGACCTTGAGGCTTTCCATTGGTTCGGAAGAGGCCAATCGCAATCTGGTTGCAGCCATAAAGGCATTTCTCGCATGACCCCGTTGTTCGATCGCGTGGCGTTGATCGGCATTGGCCTGATCGGGTCATCGCTCAGCCATGTCATCCGTGAGCGTGGTCTTGCCCGCGCCATCACCGGCCATGCGCGGAGCGGGCAGACGCGGGCGCGGGCGCTGGAATTGGGTCTTGCCGATCAGGTGTTTTCGTCGGCCGCGGAGGCTGCTGCGGGGGCTGACCTGGTGATTCTGTGTTCGCCAGTTGGAACCTATGGCCAAGTGGCGCAGGAGATCGGGCCGGTGCTGATGCCGGGGGCGATCCTGACTGATGTCGGCTCGGTGAAGGCCGCTGTGGTGCGCGATGTGGGACCGCATCTGGCGAAGGATGTGCATTTCATTCCGGGTCACCCGATTGCCGGCACGGAACAATCGGGGCCTGACTCGGGCTTTGCCGAACTCTTCATGAACCGCTGGTGCATTCTGACACCGCCGCCGGAATCGGACCCGAAGGCTATCGAGCAGCTGACACGGTTCTGGGAGGCCTGCGGTTCCAATGTCGAGGTGATGACGCCGGAACATCACGACCTGGTGCTGGCGATCACCAGCCATCTGCCGCATCTCATTGCCTATAACATCGTGTCAACCGCCGCTGACCTCGAGGAGGTGACCGATTCCGAGGTCATCAAGTTCTCGGCTGGCGGCTTCCGCGACTTCACCCGCATCGCCGCCTCCGATCCGACGATGTGGCGCGACGTGTTCCTCAACAACAAGGATGCGGTGCTGGAAATGCTCGGGCGGTTCTCGGAGGATCTCTCGGCGTTGCAGCGGGCCCTCCGCTGGGGGGATGGTGAAATGCTGTTCAACCTGTTCACCCGCTCGCGGCAGATCAGGCGCAGCATCATCGCGGCGGGCCAGGATACGGCGGCACCCGACTTCGGCCGTGGTCCGCCAAAGAGTCAGTAAAGCGGAAGCAGATCAGCGATCTTGAAAGGCCCAATGAAGAGCTGGCCATCAAGCGCGATGACGTCGGCTTTCGTCTCCTTCCCCAGTAGGCCGAGCATGGTGCGAAGGCCCGCCTGCTGATCGACTGTCATATCGAGGTGGGGCTCGAGGATGGCCAGTAATCCATCGAGATCATTGGTTTCGGTTGACAGTTTTCCGGAGAGGCGACGATCATCATCGAGATGCACCTCGCCCTTTCCCCAGTAACGTACTGCGCCTTGAGCGAGCTCGATTCGTTCCAGTGTCAGTCTGCGTTCTGGCGTGAGGAAGCCGTGTGCATCACTGCGCTCAATTCGCAGCTCTGGTCTTCCCACTGGCTGGACGTTCAGCCTGTCAGCCGATGCGGCGATCTCCACTCCGGCAGCGGCAAGCGGCCGGCTATCAAGCCGCAGCCGGTCGATCGTCAGAATATCCTTGATCTGAAGCCTCGGAACCTCGGCGGCGACGACTGGCAGGTTGTCCTTGCCAAGCGTGAGGCTGATGATGGCTCTCTCGTGCCGGGCCTGCAGCGGAATTGGCCCGAAGCCAGTGGCACTGCTTGGCCCGTCAATCAAGAACACCACTTGCCAGGGATTGTATGCGAGGGCAACAGCGAGAAGATTACCGGTCCTGATCTCGCGGCGATTACCCAGTAGCAGAATGGGCGAGGTGCAGGTGAATTCGAATCGGAATGGAAAGCCGCCCCAGGTCTCACGGGTACAGTTCAGCGTCACATCGGCGGACTGGAGTTTTTGCCGCTCCCGGGCTACGGCGTCCCTGGCAAACCCTGCCGCAGCGTACCAATAGATGGACCACAGCGCGGCAACAAGCACGAGACAAGCAAGCGGCAAGAGTATCAGCCATGGCCGCTTCGTGGTATCCGGCATTTGCACTCAACTTGCGGCGTGGGTTAAACGTTCCGGCACATGATGAAGCAGTTCTGGATTTTTGGCTATGGTTCGCTGATGTGGCGGCCAGGATTCGAATACCAACGCCGCGAACTGGCATTGATCCGCGGCTATCATCGCAGCCTGTGCGTCTATTCGCATGTGCATCGGGGAACGCCGGAGCGCCCCGGACTTGTGCTGGGACTTGACCGGGGTGGTTCCTGCCAAGGCGTGGCTTTCGCCATCGCAGCCGAAGCATGGGACCAGACGCTCGCCTATCTGCGCGGGCGCGAGCAAGTCACCATGGTCTATGCCGAGAAAAACACCACCATCAGACTGCAATCCACCGGCGAGAGCGTGAACGCCGTCACCTATGTCACCGACCGCAAACACCGGCAATATGCCGGTGTGCTGCCAACCGACGCACTCCTCGCCCATGTGCAGCAAGGGCAAGGCGTATCAGGCCAATGCGCCGACTATGTGTTCAACACTGTAAACCACCTGCGCGAGATGAAAATACATGACGCAGCTCTCGAAATGCTTGCCGCCAGACTTCAAGATCAGGCGATCACCAACTCGGCCTGAGCCGCCTCCGCAAATCCCGGCATTCCCGTCACAGGTATCGCCTGCTCATGCAGTGCGCGGTCAAGGTCACGGTGCACCCGCTCCGCCGATTCAGTGTCGCGGGCCAGGAGATGAACATGAATCTCATCTCCTCTTTCAAGCTCCGGCACCAGGACCGACAAATCGAGTCGCGACCCATTGATCAAAGCCGGAAAGCGTCCGACCTTCACCGGTATTCGCGAACCGCAGGAATTGCGCACCGCCACGAACACCGCACCCGGCAAAGGCGGGCAGGTATCGCGCGAATAGATCGAGTGAATGTAGGACTGGCCCGAAAGACCGCGCCAGTACCAGAAGCGTTCTCCGAAGCCAAGATCTTCGGGCAGTTTAGCGGAGATGGGATGACCGTTGAGCATGAGAACAAATATAGAACAAATTGTACTGATCGTCAAGCCGTCTCTTCAGCTGCAACTCGAATATCCGCAGGATTGGCAAGTTGAACAGCCTTCCATGAAGACCAACGACCGCTCGCCACAGCGCGGACAGGCCGCTCGGCGCTCGCCGGCCGCATCAGCCACAGAGGATAACTCCGCTTCGTCCTTTATGAGAAACCCGGTCTCGATCATGTGGCGCTCGATCACCCCGCCGATGGCGGCCAGCAGGCTCGGCACATAGCGACCACCAACCCATTGACCACCGCGCGGATCGAAGACGGCCTTCAGCTCTTCGACAACGAAGGTCACATCGCCACCGCGCCGGAACACCGCAGAGATCATCCGTGTCAATGCCACCGTCCAGGCATAGTGCTCCATGTTCTTCGAGTTGATGAAAATCTCGAATGGCCGGCGCGTGCCGTCTTCGACCACATCGTTGATGGTGATGTAGATCGCGTGATCGCTCTCCGGCCATTTCAGCTTGTAGGAATAACCAGGCAGTACTTCGCCGCGCTCCATGGGAAGATGGCCGGCATCACTTTTGGTTACCGTCCCGGTCGACAGAACCGATCCCGTCACCGCGTTCGGCCTGAATGTCGTGCAGCCCTTGAGGCCGAGATCGTAGGCTTGCTCGTAGACCGTCCTGAAGGACTCGAAGGAC
>JANLTS010000605.1:0-4911 GCA_031363045.1 Hyphomicrobiales bacterium | reverse complement strand
GACCGGGTTCTCGGTTGTCACATCTGTGGCCCCGATGCCGGCGAAATGGCGCAGTTACTGGGCATTTCGATGCGGCTCGGTGCCAAGAAATCGGATTTCGATGCCACCATGGCGGTGCACCCCACGGCTGCCGAGGAACTGGTAACCATGCGCGACAAATGGGTGCCGGGAAAGTAGGGCCGGGTCGACTATCGCCTGACCCACGTGGAATTTGTGCGGCTTACCAGCGTAATCCACCCAGAAGGGTTGTTGATGGATTTTCGAACGCAGCTCGCTGGCGAATTGCCGCCGCTCCGGCGTTTTGCACGCGCGCTGTGTGGCGACGCGGCGCTGGCTGACGACCTTGTGCAGGATTGCGTCGAGCGCGCAATGACCAGAAGCCATCTCTACGATCCGGACCGCCCGTTGCGGGCCTGGCTCTATGCCGTGCTGCGAAACCTTTATATCAGTGGCCTGCGCCGCAATGGCCGGTCCACCATCGTGAAGAATGTCGATGACCTGATTGACGGCGAAGGTGCCGTCCCGCCGAGCCAGGAAGAGCGGCTGTCAGTGGGCTCGGTGTCGGCTGCCCTCGACCGGCTGGCGCCGCAACACCGCGAGGTGATCGTTCTGGTTGGGCTTGAAGAGATGAGCTACCGCGATGTGTCGGAAATCCTTGGCGTGCCGCTGGGCACCGTGATGTCGCGGCTGTCGCGGGCCCGCGAACACTTGCGGCAAATTCTGGAGGACCGTGGGCATACGGTCTTGAGGCGCGTGAAATGACACAGAACAAAATCGACGATTGGGCGCTCCATGCCTATGTCGACAATGAGGTTTCAGCCGAACAGCGGGCCGAGATCGAGCAGCATATGCGCACCGATCCGGAACTGGCGCAAAAGGTCGACGCCTGGCGCCGCCAGCGCGAACTGCTGAAACAGGCCTATGACGGCGTCATGGGCGAAACCCTGCCGCCAAGCCTCGCCGCAACCCTTCGGACCGGGGGTAGCCTGGCGGCGAGGCCTTATCTGGCGATGGCGGCGGCCATTGCTTTGGTGCTGCTCGGTGGCCTTGCCGGCTGGTTCATGGCCCAGCAGTCGCAACGCCTCGACGTCGCCGACATCGCCCGCGATGCGCTGTTCGCCCACCAGGTCTATTCCGCCGAGATCCGCCATCCAGTTGAAGTGAAGGCCGACGACAAGGCCCATCTCCAGACCTGGCTGTCAAAGCGCGTCGGAACCCCCTTCACCGTGCCGGACCTGACGGTCGAAGGCTACACACTGCTGGGCGGACGATTGCTGGCGCTGGGCGGCAAACCTGCGGCCCTGCTGATGTACGAGGACATTGAGGCCAACCGCATTTCGATCCTGCTGACCTCGCAGGACGTCGATAGCGAGACAGCACTTCACGTCGAGCAGCGCGGCAAACTCGTTGCCTGCTATTGGCGCGATGGCAAGCTCGGCTTCGCGGTGGCGGGTGACATGGCCCGCGACCCGATGATGAAGCTGGCCAAGATCATCTACGACAAGTTCGAGAGCTGATACCGCTCCAGCTGCCGGGTTTAGCGCTGGAAAGGCGCCCAAAGTTTTGGGACGTCATGTTTCACGTGAAACAATTCCTAGTACTGCCGTTTTCGCTGTAATTGTTGCGGTTTTCCCTCGTGATTCGTTGCCAAAACGCCGTGTTACGCCGTCAAATCTGCCGTCTTTTTGGCGTCTTTTGGCGTGTGATTGTTTGACACGCGTCAAGTATCGAAAACGGCCGATTCATGGCAATGCCCCGCCAGTACCCAAAGTGGCGAGAAGCTCGTCCAGCTGCCCGAACTGCTCGGGCATCGCATCCGCCGCCCCGGTGCCGTTCGCATCGAGCGCTTCCTTCGAGGGATAGCGTTCGTGCAAGGTCAGCAGAGTCTTGCCGTCCTTTTCGGCGAAGGTGACCGTGGTCACGGCACCTTCGGCACTTTCCTCATTGGTCCAGGCGAGGCGCGCATTCGGAATCACGTCGATGTACGTGCCGAAGAATGGCATGGCGTTGGCGGGATCGCTGCCGAACGCGATACGGTAGCTGCCCCCCACCCGGACATCCATCTCGCAGGAGAGGATCGACATGCCCAGCGACTTCGGCGCCCACCACCGCATGAACAATTCGGGCGTGGTCCAGGCCGCGAACACGATGCGGGCCGGAGCGTCGAAGCTTCGCGTAATGACGAGGTCACGCTCCGACGTCCGCTCCACTGTCGTGGGGTTGGTCATGGCGATGGGCTCACGATCTCTATTCCCGGTCATCGAAATTCTCCCTGCGTTTTAGTTCCTCGACAATCTTGTCCAGCGCGTCGAAGCGGGCACTCCACAGCTGCTGGTACCGCGCGATCCAGGCCGCCTCTTCCGCCAACTGGCGGTGGCCGAGCTTGCAGGTCCGCACGCGGCCCACCTTCTGCGTCGTGACGAGCCCCGCCTGCTCCAAAACGCCGACATGCTTTTTCATGCCGGTCAGCGTCATGTGGAACTTCGAGGCCAGGTCGGTGATCGACGCGTCGGCACGGCCCAACTGCTCCAACACGCCGCGCCGCGTGGCATCCGAAAGTGCGGCGAAGGAGGTGTCGAAGCGGGTGTGAGTATGCTGAACCATGTGGTTCAGTGTGTAACATGAAGATTGGGGGTATGCAAGGGGAGGCGGGGAGCGCTGCCGGCCGCTTCGCTCCGGAATCCGTCAGGTCGCGGGCGCCGGTGACAGTGCCTGGCGGACGGCCTCGGGATTGCGGCCAATGACGATGAGATAGGCCCGTGCGGCGGCATCCGGGTCTTTGCGGCCTTGCTCCCAATCGCGCAAGGTGCCGATGGGAATATGAAAGCGCGCCGCCTTCACTCCCAAATCGACCGCGTCTCGATATACATTTAAGTTGACCTCAGATTAGGATGACCGATCTACGCAGGTACAGTGAAGGTGCAGTGCACTCAGTATCAATTTGAAAAAGATAAATGCACCTCCACCCAACCCCTACTGTCACCGTAACCCTGTCGCCGTAACCCCCAGGAGGGAGCGCCGTCCACCACAACACTTCAATGCAGTATTACAATATTTAGTTGCCTTAACGTCGATATAACTGTATGCTAGTGTCTCGTTGAGTAAAGAAAATTGGGCTATGAAATGATCAGCCGTAGATTGTTGCTTGTTGCCACTGGATCGTTGATGCTGTCTGCCAATTTGCGGTCGTCAGCGCGGGGTGCCGAAGATACTCCGGTCGAACTAGAAACAAATATTCCTCCGTTACCTGACGATTTGAAAGACTTAGAGAATGTACCTGTTGTTCAAAACTATGATGAAGCTGCTGTAGTAGGAACTCAAAACCCTTACGAGTCTGAAATAAAGGACGCTACGAAAATTCTTTTTGCCAGCCCCCACGGGCCAAACGTGCGACCATATGACGTGGCAAAATATTTTTTAGGACTTGCACAAGGAGACCTCGGCAGAGACGTGATGAAGTATGCACGTGAATGGCCTGTAAGAGCAAATCCTGTTATTCACCACTTCTTCACAGCAACTCAGACATTTCCTAGGGGAGACACGACCGCATGGTGCGCTGCATTTGTAAACTGGTGTATAGCCCGATCAGGAAGTTCAGATTCGCGCACGATTGGTAGGTCTCCTCGCTACTTCCTAGAACAAGGCAATCCTTTTTCAACAGAATTGCTTGAGGCAAGAACAACTTTGAGCGCAGCTTCTGGATCATTTCGCTGCAAGGATAAATTGGATAAAGCTAATGAAGGAGACATAGTTGTCTTCAAAAAACCTGGGACTGATTCAGAGACGAAGTATTGTCGCGGCCAGGGTCACGTCGCTTTCCTTCGCACTTCCGCGTCGATTGAACAATCGAAAATCAAAGTGTTAGGCGGTAATCAAGGCAATGCAGTCTCTATTGCAACTTATCCAGCTAATTCCGGACTATACAAACTGCACGGATTTGTTGCGCCGCCATAGATCCGATTTGGAAACTAAGTCGTGAAAACGGCTCTAGGAGTTCATTTGGGCGGCGTTGTGTTCTGTTTTTTTGGATTGAGCACATTTACGTGGCAATCAGAAGCGTCGGAAGTTGACTTAACCGATCAAGCACTAAAAGCGAGATTTCAAAATTCTGTTGTCAAAATCGTAGTTGAAGAAGCAAATGGGGGCCCTGCGACTTGTGCTGATGTTGGCACTGGATTTCTACTATCTCAGGATGGCTATATAGTAACAGCTGCACATGTTGTACCGAGTAAAGAAGCCTGCCAAGGTAAGCACACTATTTCTGGGCGTTTTCCGTGGAAGTTTGACGTACCTATCCGACTCGAAATAGTTGAAAAAATCCAACCAGATGCTCTTTTACTCAAAGTTAATGATGATGAATGGGACAACATAAAGAAAACTGCGTGTACGTTGAATGTGACATT
The DNA here is from genome assembly GCA_031363045.1 of Hyphomicrobiales bacterium. Taxonomy (GTDB): domain Bacteria; phylum Pseudomonadota; class Alphaproteobacteria; order Rhizobiales; family Aestuariivirgaceae; genus Aestuariivirga. The sequence goes on along the minus strand of JANLTS010000605.1, from coordinate 508 downwards.
TGATGAAATCGGAGAAGACCAGCCAATTTTTCGGTTTGGGTATTCTTTTTCTGACGAGAAGCGTAGCACTCCCCTTGGTTTCCTGGGTACTATTATCACAACAGTTGCGAATTCTCCTAGACCTCCGCTCCAGTCGATAAGTTCGATGATCAATCATGGGCACAGCGGAGGACCTGTGCTCGGACTCAAGAGTCAGTCAGTCGTCGGCATTACAGAGTTTAGAAGGGATAGCGATCCGGCGGGCAACGCTGTCTATGGCGAAGGATACATTATACCAATTGCCATTCTGAAGAGTTGGTTCGATAAGTTTTACCGTACTGATCAACTTTGTCCCGAGCGCCCAATTGTCGAAAGTGTGGACTTCGACCTTAGAGGCTTTGTCTTTGAGAGAGCAATACAGCACGTCTTTCGTAAGAGCGATAAAATTGTTGAGGGCAAGTATCTGGAGTTGGTCCCGCCAGCTGGCTTGCGTGTCACAGAAGTGATTTCAGGAACTTTTTACTCTGTT
>JANLTS010000596.1:0-8314 GCA_031363045.1 Hyphomicrobiales bacterium | reverse complement strand
CAACGGCATCAAGTATGAGAAATTCCTGGTCACCGCCTTCCTGATGCCGATGATGATGGCGCCCACCGTGGCGGGCCTGGTATGGTATTTCCTCTATAACGGCACCTTCGGCTGGTATCATTGGCTCCTGCAGAGTACGGGAATCCTCGGTGTCAAGTCCATCCTCTCGAGCCCTGGTACCGCCATGTGGTCAATCGTCATCGTCGATGTCTGGCAATGGACGCCGCTCATCACGCTGATTGCACTGGCCGGCCTCAAGCGCGTGCCACAAGACCAGCTGGAAGCCAACATGGTCGATGGCGCCTCGCCGTTGCGCAATTTCTTCGCCGTCACGCTGCCAAATCTCTATCCCGTGCTGCTGATCGCCATCATGCTGCGCTTCATGGACAACTTCCGCTTCATCGACTCGGCCCTGGTCTTGACCGGTGGCGGTCCCGGCAATGCCACCAAGATATTGCCCATCTACCTCTATGAGGTGTCGTTCAAATTCTTTAACCTCGGGCGCGCCGCCGCTATCGCGCTCACGCTCCTGGTCGTCACCATCATTCTCGGCAAGATCCTGGTCAGGGTTTTCGAACGCCAACAGCCGAAGAAAGTCTAAACCATGGCTTCACGCGATGTCGTCCATTACGAAACCCCCGGCACCATCGCTTTCAAATGGTTCTCGGTGATCTTTGTCGTCCTTTATCTGGTGTGGACCGTCCTGCCGATCTTCGTGATGTTCGTCTCTTCCTTCAAGGACCTTCTGGAGGCGTTCAAAATTCCTGTGGTGGGCGATTGGCTGGGGATTTCCCTGTTCTTCGACTTTACGCCCACAACCAAGCATTACCATGATCTCTTCGTCAATCTGGGCTTCACCACCTATGTGATCAACAGCCTGATCGCTGCAGGTGGTTCGGCCGTCATCTCGGTGATCTTCGGATCGATGTGCGCCTATTCGTTGTCGCGCATCGAGTTCAAGGGCAAGGGCGATCTCTTCTTCTGGATCATCTCGACCCGCATGGCGCCCGTCGTCGCCGTGCTGGTGCCGCTCTACTCAATCTTCCGCGAGCTTGATCTCGTGGGAACGCTGCCCGGCCTTATCCTCGCCTACACCACGTTCAATTTGCCATTCGCCATCTGGATATTGAAGGGCTTTTTCGACAATGTGCCTTATGCCATCGAGGAAGCCCAGATGGTGGACGGCGCCTCGCGGTTCAAGGCTTTCCTCGCCATCCTGCCGCTGGTTGCACCCGGCATCGGAGCCTTCGTTGTGCTTTGCATCCTGTTTGCATGGAACGACTTTCTCTTCGCGACCATCATTGGCTCTGGCGGCGCAAAAACCTTGCCCGCAGCCACGCGCGAGCTGGTGCAGCCGCAGAACATCCAGTGGGGTTCGATCATGGCGGCGGGTGTTGTCACCACGGTTCCGATGATGTTTCTGGGCCTCATTATCCGTAAGTACCTCGTTACCGGCCTCACCATGGGCGCGGTCAAGGAATAGGGAATTCTTCAATGGCAAAAGTCTCGTTCCGGAATGTCTGGAAAAAATACGGCAGTGTCGCCGCCGTAAAAGACCTCAACATCGAGTGCGCGGATGGTTCTTTCCTCTCGATCCTCGGACCCTCGGGGTGCGGCAAGTCCTCGACCATGCGCATGGTGGCGGGCCTCGAGCATATTACCGCAGGCGAGATCCTCTTCGACGAAAAGCCGATCAACACGTTGGCGCCCAAGGACCGCGACGTCGCGATGGTGTTCGAGAACTACGCGCTCTATCCCCATAAGAGCGTGTTCGAGAACATGGCCAATCCGCTGAAGCTCCGCAATCAGGAAGCTACGGTCATCAAGGAGCGCGTGACGTCCGCCGCCAAGCTGCTGGAAATCGATCAATTGTTGAACCGCCGCCCGCAAGAGCTTTCCGGCGGACAGAAGCAGCGTGTCGCCATTGGCCGCGCCATTGTGCGCGAACCCAACTTATTCCTCTTTGACGAACCGATTGCCCATCTCGATGCCAAGCTCCGAGCGCATATGCGCGGTGAGATCAAGCACCTTCAGCGCACCCTCGGCACTACGATGATTTATGTGACTCACGACCAGCTGGAGGCCATGTCCATGGCCGACACCATCGCCGTGATGCATGATGGCGAGCTTCAGCAATTGGGCAGTCCTCGCGAAGTCTACAACAAGCCGGTCAACGCCTGGGTTGCTGGCTTTGTTGGTGAGCCGGCAATGAACTTCGTCGATTGCGGAGTGAGCGAGGGTGATGGCAAGACGCATTTCGAACATCCAAATTTCCGCGTCTCGGTGACACCCGAGCAAGCCCGCTTGCTGGCAACGGGCAACGCGGGGAAAGCCATTCGCATGGGTGTGCGGCCCGATGCGCTCGCCATTTCCATGACCAAGCCCAAGGATGAGCACATCACCGGCAAGATATTCCTGAACGAGCTTCTGGGTGGCGATATGATCATCGACGTCGATCTTGAGGACTGCCGCATCCGCGTGAAGACTTCAACCGACTTCGAAGGCATCGAGGGCCAGATCTGCTATATGACAGTCAACCGCGAGAAGTGGCATGCCTTTTCGAAGGACAGCGGCAAGGCTTTATTCTAACAATCAGGAGCGCTGCGATGACGACTGCCAAGGAGAAACTCGAAGGCGTGAACACTCGTCTCATGGGACTGTTCAAGGCCGAGAAGCAAACCATGATGGCTTTCAATGGCCTGACCGTAGCGGCGACGCGCGCTGGCAAGATTTCACCTGCCATGAAAGAGCTCACCGCCGTGGCGATTGCCGTTGCGACCGGCTGTGAAGACTGCATCGTCTATCACCTCGCCGCCGCCAGGAAGCATGGGGCGACGCGCGAGGAACTGGCGGAAATGCTGGCAGTGGCGATTGAGATGGCCGGTGGCCCAGGGGCTGTCTATGCTGCGAAGGCCATCGCCTATTTCGATGAACTGGGCTGACTGCCGCTTGCTTGCCAGACTAACTGGATGTGAGCTTCCACCAGTAGACCATGACTTTAAATGGTGGGCGATACTGGACTCGAACCAGTGACCCCTGCGATGTGAACACAGTGCTCTACCAACTGAGCTAATCGCCCGCTTTGCGGGTGGCGGCTCTATAGGCGGAAGGGTGAGGCCAAGTCAAGGATGGCGGCAGCCGAATTTGGTTGCGGCGTTTGCATCCGCCGCCCATGACGGCGCGTATGGGAAACATGAAATTGCTTATGGCGGCCGTGCTGGCGCCCATCATCCTGTTGGGCGGCGCGGTTCTGCTGTTCTCGCCGCTTCGTGTGTTCAGTGCGTTGGTTCCGGTCGATTCGGGTGTCGAGGTCGTGGCTCGCGACGTGAATTATGGTACGGAAGCTCGTCAGAGGCTCGACATCTATCGTCCGGCAGGCACGCATAAGGCCCTGCCAGTGCTGGTCTTCGCCTATGGCGGCGGCTGGGATTCGGGCGAGCGCGGATTGTATGAGTTCGTTGGCCGCAGTTTCGCCAAAGCTGGCTATCTGACTCTGGTATTCGATTATCGGCTTCTGCCGGGAACCCGGTTTCCTGGATTTGTAGACGATACCGCCGCCGCCGTTGCATGGGCCGCTCGCCACGCCGCTGACTTTGGTGGTGATGGGACGCGCGTCTATCTTGTCGGCCATTCCGCTGGCGCCTACAATATGGCGATGGCGGCACTGGACCGGCACTTCCTCGAAGGCCACGGATTGGACCAGACGCGCATCGCCGGTGTAGCATTGTTGGCTGGCCCCTATGACTTCTTGCCGCTTGACGATCCCTCGACCATCGCCGCCTTCAGTCATGTGGCTGATGCGGCATCAACCCAGCCAGTGAACCACGTGACTGGCGATGCGCCGCCCATCCTGCTGATCCATGGAACAGCCGACAAGACTGTTTGGCCGCGCAATTCAAAAGCGCTCGCAACGCGGCTGCAGGCCGCGGGAGTAGTGCACCGGCTGATCGAGTATGATGGCCTTGGCCACGCCGACGTGCTGCTCGCCGTGTCGCGTCCGATGCGATGGCGGGCCCCGGTGCTGGCCGATATCCTGGCCTATTTCGCGGCTCTTCAAGCCGCTGACAAGAGATCCTGAATGACCTCATAGGCCTCGTCATAATGGCTGATCATCCGGTCCGGGCCATACTCGGCGACCGGCTTCGGCGTGTAACCGAAGGGAACGCCGAGCACAGCAACACCGGCATTGCGGGCGGTCAGGATATCAGTTTCGCTATCTCCCACCATGATGCTGCGCGGCGCATTGAGGCCGAGGCGCCGCACGGTCTCGTGGAAGGGCCGGGGATCGGGCTTGGCGATGCCAAGCGTATCGGGACCGACCACGGCGCCAAAATAATGCGTCATTCCCAGTGCCTCGAGCAGCAGAACTGAAAGATTCTCGAGCTTGTTGGTGCACACGCCCATGGCAACACCCTCGGCCTTCAGCCGGTCAAGAAGGGCAATAAGGCCGGGATAGGGCAAGCTGCCGCCGGCGATATTATCCGCATAAAAACCGACGAAGGCGTTGAAGTCTGGCTCGACGTCATAGCCGTCCGGCAAGCCGCCGGTCGCCGCCAACCCGCGGGCGAGAAGGGCTCGGGCGCCATGTCCGACGAAAACACGCACCTCGTCCATCACCAGCGCCCGGCGGCCACGAAGGCTTAAGACATGATTGGTGGCGGCCATCAGGTCGGGAGCGGTATCCACAAGGGTTCCGTCGAGGTCAAAAATCACGGCGCGATCTGGCATGCAACACCCGCACATCTGGTCTGTTGGTGAAGGCGGCGGCCCCATGCTAAGAGGCCGCCACCCGAAGAAGGAGTTTCAGATGGATATCCGGAAAACCCAGGCCTTAAGCGGCATACTGAAGGACAAGTCGCTGCTCAAGGACAAATGCTACATCGATGGCAAATGGGTGGGTGGCGAGGCCACGATTGACGTCACCAATCCGGTTGACGAGAGCGTGATCGGCAGCGTGCCGAAGCTTGGAAAACTTGAAACCCGCCAGGCCATCGAAGCCGCCCAGCGCGCCCAGAAGGAATGGGCTAAGAAGACCGCCAAGGAGCGTGCCGCCATCCTGCGCAAGTGGTTCAACCTGATGCTCGAGAACCAGGAGGACCTGGCGCAGATCATGACGGCGGAACAGGGAAAGCCGCTGGCCGAATCGCGTGGCGAAATCGCCTATGGCGCGAGCTTCATCGAGTTCTTCGCCGAAGAGGGCAAGCGCATCTATGGCGAAACGATCCCCTCGCCCTGGCTCAATGGCCGGATGATCGTCATCAAGCAGCCGGTTGGCGTTGTGGCGGCGATCACGCCATGGAACTTCCCGAATGCCATGATCACCCGCAAGGCGGGGCCCGCTCTGGCCGCCGGCTGCGCCTTTGTGGTGAAGCCTGCGAACGAGACGCCGCTCTCGGCACTTGCCATTGCTGAATTGGGTGAGCGCGCCGGGCTGCCCGCTGGTGTGTTTTCGGTGCTGACGGGTGTTTCCCGCGAGATCGGCGCCGAGATGACATCGAACCCCATCGTCCGTGCGCTGACCTTTACCGGATCGACAGAAGTTGGCCGCGTGCTGATGGCGCAATGCGCGCCGACCATCAAGAAAGTCGGCCTCGAACTTGGCGGCAATGCGCCATTCATCGTGTTTGACGATGCCGATCTCGATGCCGCGGTGCAGGGCGCCATGATGTCGAAGTATCGCAATGCCGGGCAAACTTGCGTCTGCGCCAATCGCCTTCTGGTGCAGGATGGCGTCTATGAGGCCTTCGCCACGAAACTGGCTGACGCCGTGAAGAAGCTGAAGGTTGGTGATGGTACCGAAACCGGCACCACCACCGGGCCGCTGATTAACAAGGCGGCGATTGCCAAGGTGCAAGAGCATATTGACGACGCAGTTGCGAAGGGGGCCAAGGTGATTGTCGGCGGCAAGTCGCTGGGCGGCAATTTCTTCGAGCCGACGCTGATCCGCGATGTGACATCAGACATGGCCGTGGCGCGCGAGGAAACCTTCGGGCCGGTTGCGCCGCTGTTCCGCTTCAAGACCGAAGAAGAAGCCATCGACATGGCCAACAACACCGAATTCGGACTTGCCTGCTATTTCTATTCGCGCGACATCGGCCGCATCTGGCGCGTTGCCGAGGGACTCGAATATGGCATGGTCGGCATCAACGAGGGCATCATCTCGACAGCGGAAGCGCCGTTTGGCGGCGTGAAGGAATCGGGCCTCGGCCGTGAAGGCTCGCACCATGGCGTCGAGGAATATCTGGAAATGAAATACATGTTGATGGGCGGACTTGGAAAGTGACAGCTGACGATCAGAAGAAAGCAGCGGCCTTGGCCGCGCTCGATTACGTGAAGCCGGGCATGAAGATTGGATTGGGTACGGGTTCCACCGCCAATCACTTCGTCAGGGCGTTGGGCGATAAGGCAAAGGCCGGTCTCGATGTGCAATGCGTCGCGACATCCAAGGCGACATTCGAACTGGCGAAGGGCCTCGGCCTCAAGATCGTCACGCTGGAACAGCACCCGCACCTCGACTTGACAGTTGATGGCACCGATGAGTTCGACGCCAAGTTCCAGCTGATCAAAGGCGGCGGCGGCGCGCTGCTGATCGAGAAGATCGTTGCTACCTCGTCGCGCTTCATGATTGTCATCGCCGATCAGTCGAAACAGGTCGAGACACTTGGCAAGTTCCCGTTGCCGGTGGAAGTGGTGCCGTTCGGCGTCAACGCCACGGCCTGGAAGATCGAGCGCGCCCTCAGGATCTGCAACCTCAAGGGCAAGCTGACGATGCGCTTGAAAGACGGCAAGCCCTTCGTGACGGATTCGGGTAACGCCATCATCGACGTTGCCGTCGGTGCCATCCCCGAGGCCGACCGTCTCGGCAATCTGCTGAGTTCAACGCCGGGCGTCGTCGATCATGGGTTGTTCATCAGCATTTGCGGTATCATTCTGATGGGTACCAACGACGGCGTTAAGACCTTCAGGAAAGCATGACCAGTTTCGATTACGACCTCTTTGTCATTGGTGCCGGCTCGGGCGGTGTGCGAGCTGCGCGCATTGCCGCGCGTCATGGCGCCAAGGTGGCGGTGGCCGAGGAATACCGCGTCGGCGGCACCTGCGTGATCCGCGGCTGCGTACCGAAGAAGCTCTTTGTCTAGGCCTCGAAAGTCGCGGAGGAGTTCGAGGATGCGTTGGGTTTCGGCTGGTCCACGGACAAGGTGACATTCGCCTGGGCCACGCTGATCGAAAGCAAAGACAAGGAAATCGACCGGCTCAACAAGGCCTATATCCGCAATCTTGAGGGGGCGGGTGCTGAACTGATCCTCGAACGCGCGGTGGTGGAAGACGCCCATACCGTGAAACTGGCTTCGGGCCGGAATGTGACGGCGCGCTATATTCTGGTGGCAACGGGTGCATCACCATTTGTGCCGCGCCATCTGCCGGGCCATGAACTCGCCATCACCTCGAACGAGGCATTTCATCTTGAGCGCCTGCCGTCCCGGATTGTCATCGTCGGCGGCGGATATATCGCGGTGGAATTCGCCGGTATCTTTTCAGGTCTCGGCGTTGAGACCATTCTGGTCTATCGCGGTGAACAGATTTTGCGCGGCTTTGACGAAGACCTGCGCAGCCATTTGGCCAACGAAATGCGGAAAAAGGGTATCGAAATCCGCCTGAAGTCCGATGTCGCGAAGATCGAGCGCTCGGGAGACGGTGTGCGCGTAACGTTGAACGACAGCACGGGATTTGGCGCGGGCCAGGTGATGTTTGCTACGGGCCGCATTCCCAACGTCACCGGGCTCGGCCTCGATGCCGTGGGTGTCGAGCTGACGCCGCACATGGCTGTGAAGGTCGATGCGGTGTCGAAGACCAATGTCGATTCGATCTATGCGGTGGGCGATGTCACCAATCGCGTGAACCTGACGCCGGTTGCCATCCGCGAGGGCCATGCATTTGCCGACACGGTGTTCGGTGGCAAGCCCGTCGAGGTCGACCATAGCATGATCCCTACCGCCGTCTTCTCGCAACCCGAAATCGGTACAGTGGGAATGACCGAGGAACTTGCCCGCCAGGGATTCAAGTCGGTCGATATCTACAAGACCAGCTTCAAGCCGATGAAGCACACGCTCTCGGGCCGCGATGAGCGCATGTTGATGAAGCTGGTGGTCGATGGCGACAGCGACCGGGTTCTCGGCTGCCACATTTGCGGGACCGATGCCGGCGAAATGGCACAGTTGCTGGGCATTTCGATGCGGCTCGGCGCCAAGAAATTGGATTTCGATGCCACCATGGCGGTGCACCCCACGGCCTCGGAAGAACTGGTCACCATGCG
>JANLTS010000546.1:0-6216 GCA_031363045.1 Hyphomicrobiales bacterium | reverse complement strand
AGGCGCGCGGCTTTCTTTCTTGCTGTGCCAGAAAAACCTCTTTTAGACACGAGAACAGCTTTGTTTGCCTGTACGTCTAGCATTTTTGAGTGCAACGCGTCGATATGCGTGACGCTCAACCGACTTCCGAAGTCGCGACATTCGACTATCGTTATGATGCCAAGTCCTGCGACTGTTGATCTTAGCAAGACATCAATTTGCCGAGGACCGTCAATACCTTTGAGTTGGACGTCTCTGGAAACTTCGGATCCAGATTCCATCTCGCATAGCAACTTAAAAACTTGCTCAGTCTGTTCTTCAAACTGCTTTCCAGTGTTCTTCATGCGGATGCGACTGTCTTAGTCCTTTGAAGTGAAATCAGTGGAGGCGCGACTGACACGAACGACCGGATATAGGAACACTTTTTGCAGACCCGACAAGTTCACTATGCCTCTTTGTGCGTGCCGACACCATGGGAGAAGGTCCCGAAGGGGGATGAGGCATCTTGCAGAGAGTCAAATAATCGAAGTTACGCCTGAGGTTGTCAGCCCTCATCCGTCGCTTCGCGCCACTTTCTCCCATTCTGCGAACGGGAGAAGGCACAAGTTGGGTGTTGTTCGTTCGTAGGGTTGTCAGCCCATCCGTCACTTTAGTTGCCGTTTCCCACCACGGGCGAGTTTGCGTTCCGTGCCGCCGCCCGCCTCGAACTCGGCGATGGACTCCATCAACCGTTTGGCATTGGCGGGGCTGCGCAACAGGTGTTCTATTTCCGCCAGCGCGCGTTCTTCGGTTTCGGCCAGCATTCCTTGACTTGCAAGAAACTCATCGAAGGTTTCGTCAGCGCCGATTGAGCCTTTGGGTTGTTTGCGGGTCATGCTGATAGATGTGTCAAAACTGGCATCATTGGTCAAGGCTACATCTCCCCACCCTGCCGTGGATAGCCGGAACGGGAAGAAGGCTCGCTTCGCGCCACCCTCATCCGGCGTTTCACGCCACCTTCTCCCGCCACCGGCGGGAGAAGATAAGAATCTCGCCAAGTTATCCCGCCACAGGCGGGAGAAGATAGGAATGACAACAACTTCACCCACCACCGACAGGAGGCGAAGATGCAGTCGCAAATGCTCTTGACTTCATTCCTATTTCCGCTTATATTCCTCACAGGTCATTCCAAAGGAGGGGACGATGTCGACAGCGTCTCGAAATTGCGGAATGGCCGGCGGTACCTGCGGCAGGGAACATAACGCACACCCTGCTCCGGGCGTCCGGGCTAAGCCCCGGGGATACTATGATCCTCGCGCCTTCTGGCAGTTAGTCCCCGCCTGCGCGGGGACGAAGTGCTGGCCCTCAGACGATAACGCCGCGCCGCCCTTAATGGGATTGCGGCAGCCGGACCCACTTCAGCGGGGACCAGCCCCGCTCTGCCGGCCCTGCATGAGCCTTGCGTTTGCGCCTTATTCTTCCCAATTGGACCCGCGTGAGCCAAGGCTCCGGCACTCCTCTCCTTTTTCACAACCCTCGAGCCCGCGGCAGCGGCCGCGGGCTCCGCCCTGAAACTTTCCCCCACATTCATCAGGAGCCTTGCCGATGTACAATGGTTTCATCGAGCGCGAAGCCGCACTTGCCGTTTGCCCCAATGCCTGGTGCCGCCGCGGTGGCCGCTGCGCCGCCATCAAGAACGGCCAGCCCGCCTACACATGCCAGCGCACCCATGAGGACATGGAAACCGCCCGCACCAACCTGGCCAACAAGCTCGATGCAATCATCGCGAGCTTCCCGCACGATCCCAACCGGAAAAGGCTCACCGGCCTTGCGGCTGACCGGGCATTGGCGGAGTTGAAGGAGATGATCAACGCGCGCGATGCGGAACTGACCGAGCAGCGCATGGCGGCAGAGGCCGAGGCTGCTGCGGCGGCCAAGGCGGCCGCCAAGAAGGCGGCTAGGGCTTCGGCGGCTTCTTCTTCGGCTTCGCCGTTGCCGCTGCCTTCCGAAGCGCCGCACCCCAGGCGAGGCGGCTCCATTGCGTCATCTCGCCCTCGTCATCGAGGCAGCGTTCCGGCGCGCGGCGATAAGAGGTGAGCGTGTGTTCGCCGGTCTTGGTGGCGTATGAAAACGGCCGCAGCTGTTCTGCCTCAAAGGCCGGCGCACTCTCGGCGTCGGATTTGAAATACAGGGTATCTTCCGCCACCAGCGCGAACATCATGCCGTCTCGGAACAGGCCAGCGCCGCCAAACATGCGCCGCACCTCGACCGGGCCAAAGCCCGCCATTTGCTCTTTGAGAAAATTCAGTTGCTGCTGTGAGGCGCCGGCCATAGGGGGCCAGCGCTCAGGCGGGAATGGCGAGCTTGCGGTCGCGCAGCCGCAGCAGGTACCAGACGAGAACCACGCCCAGCGCCTTGCTCACCACTTCCATCGAGAAGGCGGCGGGTGTCAGGTAGCCGGCGAGATACTGGAAGGCCAGCGTGTCGAGCGGCACAGCAATCAGGCTGGAATAGAGGATGCGCTGCGACAGCGGGCGCTTGGTGAAGGAGTAGATCGCCCAGTCGGCCATCTCCGCGAGGATGAAGGCGGTGATCGAGGCCACCGCAATCGCCGGATCGACCATGAACCAGGTGATAATACCGGCGCCGGCAGTGGCGAACAGGACATTGTGGCCGGCCTCGCGCTGCGCATAGTCACGCAGCACGAAGACGAATCCCACAACGATATTGGCGAGGTAGAGATCGCCCAGCGGCGTCGGCCACGGTGCGATTGCCGTAAACATCCAGTTCACGGCAACGATCGAGACGACGTAGAGGGCGGTCCACATGATGGCTTAGCCGACGATCTCGGCGGGCTTGAAGTTCTGGGCGATTTCGATGGCCGCATTGTCAAGGCTGTCGGAGCCATGGACCGAATTGGCCTCGATCGACTCGGCGAAATCCTTGCGGATAGTGCCCGGTGCCGCGTTGGCCGGGTTGGTGGCGCCCATGACATCGCGATACTTCGCCACGGCGTTGTCGCCCTCCAGCACCTGCAGCACCACAGGGCCGGAAATCATGAAGCCGACGAGATCGTTGAAGAAGGGGCGCGCCTTGTGCACGCCATAGAATGCCTCAGCCTCGGCGCGGCTCCACTGCACGCGCTTCTGGGCGACGATGCGGAGGCCTGCGGCCTCGATCTTGGCGTTGATGGCGCCGGTCAGGTTGCGCCGGGTTGCGTCGGGCTTGATGATCGAGAAGGTGCGTTCGGTGGCCATGAATACCTCTGGTGCAAGTCTATGAAATGGATCGGGCCGCCATATAGCGGCGGCCCGGTCTCGTGGCAAGGGTCGTGGGCCTATTCGTCGAGAGCGCCCACCAGTGCGGTGATGCGGGCAATCGACACGCGGCGGTTCTCACCCTCAGGCTCGGGAGTCGGAATCTTGAGGTAGCGCTCGCCGAAGCCGACGGTCTTGAGGTTCTCCTCGGGGATGACGAAGTAAGTCGCCAGCGCCTGCTTCACAGCCTTCGAACGCTCGCGCGACAGCTGCAGGTTCGATGGATCGGAGCCCACCGCATCGGTGTGACCCTCGATCATGAACACCTCACCCGGATTGACGGCGAGGATCTGCTCCATGACCTCGGCGATGCGGTCGAGATTGTCGATCTCCTCTTCGCGGAGGAAACCCTCGCCGAAGCCGAAGTGCACGGTGTCGATCTCGATACGGGCCACGGCATCGCGCAGCTCGGGATCGGTCTCGACCTCCTCGACGGTATATTTACGCTCAAGCTTGCGGCGCGGCGGGGCGGCCAGAACATCGGTGATCTCCTGATCGTCGGCTTCGGCCGCGAACACCGAGCGCGGCGGCACCGGGCGGCCGGGCTTGAACTCGATGCTCAGGTCGATGTTGATATCCTTGCCCTTGGCCTTGAGGCCCGCCTGGCGCTGCGCGCGTGCGGCGAGCAGGCGTTGGCGCAGGATGACGCGGTCGCGCTCCATCATGGCGCGCCACTGCTGGCGCTCGGAATCGGAGTAGTTCACGTCGATGACGATCTTGCGATAGACATTGATGCGGATGCGCAGTTCGTCATCCTTCAAACCGGCCGATGGCCGCTTGTCGGCGATCACCACCTTGATCACCTCCGGCTTGATGGTGATGTTATTGTTGATGGTGATGTTGTTGACCGTGGTGCCGGAGCCCTGGCCGGTGCCCTTGCCGACCTCCTGGCGCAGGTAAGTGCGTTCGGTCGCCAGCTTCTCGCGCAGCGCCTTGTTGGTGGCGGGCGACAACTTGTTGGCGGCCAGCAGCTCGCGCATGGTGGCGAGGCGCTTCCGCAACTCGGCCTTGTCCATGGATTTGGCATCGGCATTGCCGGCGAGAATGTCGCGGGCCTTCTTCTCGGAGACGACATCGACAACAGTTTTCGTTTCCCCCGCCCCGGCAGCCGGCGTCTCATCCGCGGCATCGCTGCCGTTATCGGCAGCATTGGCGTCAGTGCCGCCCTTGCGCTTGGCAAGTTCGGCGCGGGCCGCCTGCATGATGGCGCGGAGGCGCTGGCGATCGTCCTTCGACGTGCCGGAAGCCTTGGAGAGCGCTGCCGCATCCTTCATCTGCTTGCGCAATTGCGCGTCGTCCAGATCGGCGGCCCGCTTGGTGTTGGCGATGAAAGCGGCGGCACTGCCGGATTCCGCTGCCGGTGCAGCGGATGCGTCAGTACCATTGCCTGCTGTTCCGCCAGCTTCTTCGGCCTGTGCCGTTTGCGTGGCAGTGCCATCGCCCTTGCCGAGTGCCATGCGCGAGTCGCGCACCACCTGCTTCAACTTGCGGCGATCCTCCTTCGACAAGCCTGCGGTCTTCGACAGTTGCGCCGCCTTGCGCATCTGAATGCGGAGTGCCTTTTTGTCGAGTTTGTCAGGCGGTTGAACCGAGCCCAGAAATTCGGCAACTTCATCAGCGCTTGCAGCCGGGGTGCTGGGCTGGCCGTCAGAGGCTGCGGTGTCATTCTGCTGCGCAGCGTCCGTTCCCGTGGCCGCATCGGTGGACGGCTGCGTGCCGCCTGCCTGGCGCTTTGCCATCTCCGCATTCAGTTCGGCGATTTTCTGTTCGAGGCCTTGCGCGAGATCGGCGGGAAGATCGGGCGTGCTTTGGAATTTCTGCGCCCGCTTCAGGCGCTGGGCCAGCTTGCCGTCATCAAGTTTCGACAGGTTGCGCCCGCCCTCCAGAAATTTCTTGATGGCTTCGATACGCTGCGATCCGCTGGCGCTTTCGTCGTCGGCCTGCGCCACGACCATGGTGCCCGGCTCGGCCTTGCCGGCAGCTTCGGCGATGCCGGGGCCAACCGCAAACAGCGCAAGCGCCAGCAAACTCGTCTTCAAGGGCAAAAGTTTCATTCCCACACTCCGTTTCATGTCATGGCAACGGGCCGCACCAGCCGCCCGCATCGTCAGAGCGGTCATATGCTGCCGCACCATGGCGGAATTAAGGGACGAACAAGGCCCCGCGGACACAAGTCTGAACGGAAGCTGACAATGATACCAGTCACTTACGGCGAAAGGCTTGGGCCGCCCGGCATGGCCTCACCACACGCCGCGCGTCACCCCTCTCCACAGATATCCCCACATCGTTGGAATATAATATTGCCTGGATACAAGCGAACTCCCCTGAACCGAAAGCCGCCCCCCAACCGCATCTTCGATGGCTTTCACCAGCAACGGCCGCAAGATGCCCGCCTGCAAGTAGAAGTAAGTAGCGTAACTGTCGGCCTTGGTTGGATGAAAGCGTTCCTGATAGAGAATGCCACCAGTATCGACCCCGGCATCCACCAGGTGCACAGTGACACCGGCATGATCCTTGTCGCCGTTGACAAGAGCCCAATAACCGCCCGCCTGGCCGCGATAAGCCGGGTTCCAGCCGGCATGCGAATTGATGACCGGAACGGTAATCGCTGCCAGGGTTTCCCTGCCGATGATCCGCGTTCCCAAAACCACCACCACATCGGGCTTGAGCATGGCGAGGGCGGCCCGGCAGGCCATGGCGTTTACCGAACCGATCCCGTGGCGGCGGCAGGCGGGGTTAGGCTCGCAGTTGAGTTTGTTGCCGTTGATGATGGCTGCAATGCGTGGGCCTTGACGGCGGATGGCTATTTTTTGCGCGAGGGCAAATGCGCTCTGCCCGATGACTGTCAGCACACCCTGCCGCCTGGCGCGGCTGCGGATCAGCGCCCATTTGCCCTGGCGTTCCTCATTGAGAATGTCGAGCTGGCCAAAGTGTTCGGCCA
>JANLTS010000500.1:0-5095 GCA_031363045.1 Hyphomicrobiales bacterium | reverse complement strand
ACCCAATCCTGCAGCTTCACCAATTCGCTCTGCAGATCGAACAGCGTTCTGAAATAGACCTTGCGGTCGATTTCGTCCGCGGACTTTTCGCCATCCCGGCCCTCGACCAGATCGGACAAACGTTCATCATCGATTTCCAGCTCGAATTCCTCGTCGAAACTGTCTTCCATTTCGGCCCTGATACGATCGTCGAGTGAAGGTGAATTGGTCATTCGATATGTTTCCGCAAGTGACGCGACGCCGGTCGCCAGCAAACACTACTGGCCACCCCATATCTCAGAATTGTGACAGCTGTGGTGCCATGCTCGCCGCCGCTCGCGCAGTGGATTTTCGACAGTCGATTATAACTCAAAATCTCAAATCGTCACCCTCCTGTCATCACCATCGGCAATCTCTGCGGCGATAGAGGATCAACATGGCCACACTTGGAATATCGCCCTATCTGCATGAGGGTGCCGTCGTCCGGAAATCCGAACTCGGCGCCTATGTCGAGATCGGCGAACAGTCGCATATCCTCGAATCGGTCATGGGTGACTATAGCTATACGGCGCGATACGCCGACATTGCCTACTCGTTCCTCGGCAAGTTTGTGAATGTTGCGGCCTTCACGCGCATCAATCCGGGTGAACATCCCTATCATCGCGCTTCACTGCATCACTTCATGTACCGCTCCAGCTATTTCTGGCCGGACGAAGCCGATGAACTTGCCGTGTTCGACTGGCGCCGCTCGCGGCCGGTGCGCATCGGCCATGACACCTGGATCGGTCACGGCGCCATTGTGATGAAGGGTGTGACCGTCGGAAATGGCGCCATCATTGCCGCGAATTCGGTCGTCACCAAAGATGTCGCTGCTTACTCCGTCGTTGGCGGAACTCCGGCCAAACTCATAAAGTGGCGTCATCCGCAACCGATCGCCGAGCAGTTGCAAACACTTGCCTGGTGGGACTGGAGCCATGAGCGGCTGCGTCTGGCGCTGCCAGATTTCAGAGCGCTGACTGCCGAGGCCTTCATCGAAAAATACCAGAGTGAGAGTGTTGCGGCGGGTGTCATGGAGCCGTTACATTCAGTTGGTTGATAATGCCATGAGCGACTTTTCGGATAAGTTAGGGCGTCCGCCACGCGCGGCATGGATGCGCATCCTAGCCCTTGCGGAGCCGGAGGATCTGGCGACGTGTGCGACCCCACTGATTGACGTTCCCTATGACCTGTTGCGCGCGCCTGAAACCGGCCTCGTCATGCTGCGCGGCCGCATGGGTGCCACGGGGAGCGCCTTTAATCTTGGCGAGGCAACGGTTACGCGATGTGTGGTGCGGCTTGCCGACGGGCTTGAAGGCCACGCCTATGTGCTTGGGCGCAACGCAGCACATGCGCGGATGGCAGCACTGTGCGACGCGCTGCTGCAGGACGAGGCGCAGGCTGGCGTGCTTTGCGATCAGGTCATCGTGCCGCTCGCCCATAAGTTACAGACGAAGCGCCAGGTCGACGCCGGCAAGGCGGCGGCCACCAAGGTCGATTTCTTCACACTGGTGCGTGGCGATGACTGAGCGTGGTTTCGGCAATCCTTCACACGACACGGCTCACGTATTTCGCCAGATCATGAATGCCATGGCGCGGCCCGGACGCATTGCTCCTTTTGAGCCGGACGTTGAGGCACCCGATCCGCTCTACCGTGGAACAGCGGCCGTGGCACTGACGCTCTGCGACTTCCAGTCGCCCGTCTGGCTCTCGCCGGCGTTCGACAATCCCGACGTCGGGCATTACTTGCGTTTCCACACCGGCGCCGCGCTGAACGATAATCCGGCCAACGTTTCATTTGCACTTCTGTCATCAACCGGACCTGTTCCAGACCTGGGACTGTTCGCACAAGGAACACATGAGTATCCTGATCGTTCGACGACACTCCTGATGCAGGTGCCGTCCCTCGTAGCCGAAGGTGGGTGTGAACTCTCAGGCCCAGGCCTGGAAACGCCTCGCAGATTTTTGGCTGAGGGACTTGATCCGGAATTCTGGCAACAGATGGCTTTGAACAGCCAGAGATTCCCGCTTGGCGTGGATGTGATTTTCATCAGTCCCAATTCAATTGCGGCCATTCCGCGCTCTACGGCGATCCGCATTCTGGAGGCTGTCCCATGTACGTAGCCGTCAAGGGTGGCGAGCAGGCCATCGATGCCGCCCATGCGCTGCTGGCCGAGCGGCGCCGTGGCGATCCGCAGGTGCCTGGGATCACGCTGGCGCAGATCGCGGAACAGCTGACGCTTGGCGTGGACCGCGTCATGAACGAGGGCTCGCTCTATGACCGGGAGCTTGCGGCACTCGCCATCAAGCAGGCGCGCGGCGATCTCATCGAAGCCATCTTCCTCATCCGCGCGACGCGCACCACGCTGGCGCGTTTCGGCTATTGCGAGCCGCTCGAAACCTCGTCGATGCAGGTCGAACGCCGCATCTCGGCGGCCTTCAAGGATATTCCAGGCGGCCAGATACTTGGTTCGACCTTCGACTACACCCATCGCCTGCTCGACTTCACCCTGGCACAAGATGAGGTTCCGGTGGCGGCGCGAACGGCACCGACACCAGCGACAGTCGAGATGCCGCGCGTGCTCGAGCTCTTAGGCTCCGAGGGGCTGATCGAACGCCCATCGGCTGCCGATGCCGAGCCTCAGGATTTGACTCAGGATCCGCTGAACTTTCCAGCGGCCCGCGACCTTCGCCTGCAGAACCTGGCGCGGGGCGATGAGGGGTTTCTGCTGGCACTGGCCTATTCGACCCAACGTGGCTATGGCCGCACCCATCCCTTCGCCGGTGAAATCCGCATTGGTTCGGTTGAGATATCGTTCACGCCGGAAGAACTGGGCTTTGCCATCGTCATCGGCGAGATCGATATCACCGAGTGCGAGATGATCAACCAGTTCAAGGGATCGGCAAGTGTCGCCCCGCAATTCACGCGCGGCTACGGCCTGGGGTTCGGTCAATGCGAGCGCAAGACCATGTCCATGGCCTTGGTCGACCGGTCACTGCGCGCCGCCGAGCTCGGCGAGGAACGTATTGCCCCGGCTCAGGATGAGGAATTCGTGCTGTCGCATTCCGACAATGTACAGGCGACCGGCTTTGTCGAGCATTTGAAGCTTCCGCATTATGTCGACTTCCAGTCCGAGCTCGTGATGCTCCGCCGCATGCGGGACGAGATGGTTGGCGAAAAGCTGAAGGCGGCAGAATGAACGCGCCCGCTTACAATTTTGCTTATCTCAACGAGCAGACGAAGCGGATGATCCGCCGCGCCATCCTCAAGGCCATTGCGGTGCCAGGCTATCAGGTTCCCTTTGCGAGCCGCGAGATGCCGATGCCCTATGGCTGGGGCACGGGCGGGGTGCAGGTCACGGCATCGATCCTTACGCCCGGCGATACGCTGAAAGTTATCGACCAGGGCGCCGACGATACCACCAATGCGGTTTCGATCCGCAAGTTCTTCGTCAAGACGGCGGGTGTGAAGACCACGGAAAAGACCGAAGCGGCGAGCATCATCCAGACTCGCCACCGCATTCCTGAGGCACCATTGAACGAGGAACAGATTCTGGTTTTCCAGGTGCCGATCCCTGAACCGCTGCGTTTTCTTGAACCGCGCGAGACCGAGACGCGAAAAATGCATGCGTTGGAAGAGTATGGCGTCATGCACGTGAAGCTTTACGAGGACATCGCACAGTATGGTCAGATCGCCACCACCTACGCCTATCCGGCAAAAGTGGCCGACCGTTACGTTTTCGATCCCTCGCCAATTCCGAAGTTCGACAATCCCAAGCTCGATCACTGTCCTGCCCTGCAACTGTTCGGGGCTGGCCGTGAGAAGCGCATCTATGCCATTCCGCCATACACAAAAGTGAAGAGCCTCGATTTCGAGGACTACCCGTTCGAAGTTCAGACATGGGACAAGCCCTGCACCATCTGCGGTTCGCGCGATAGTTTCCTGGATGAGATCGTCATCGATGATCAGGGCGGACGCATGTTCGTCTGCTCGGATACCGATTATTGCACCAAGCAGCAGGCCTGCCCATGATGCCGCTGCTCGCCTCGGTTGGACTATCGAAGTATTATGGCGCCCGCACCGGCTGCATCGGCGTAACCTTCGATCTCTATCCGGGCGAGGTTTTGGCCATCGTCGGGGAGTCGGGGTCGGGGAAAACCACGCTGCTGCGTTGTCTGTCCGGCCATCTTGCCGCGACTTCGGGCGAGGTGCGCTACACGATGCGCGATGGCCGCCAGGCCGCCCTTGGCGAGATGAGCGAAGCCGAGCGCCGCCTGTTGATGCGGACCGATTGGGGATTTGTCCATCAGGATGCCCGCGAGGGACTGCGCATGGGCGTTTCGGGTGGCGCCAACGTCGGTGAGCGGCTGATGGCGGTCGGCGAACGGCACTATGGCCGCATCCGTGCCGAGGCCCTGGATTGGTTGGACAGGGTGGAGATACCGGCTGATCGCATCGACGACAGTCCCGTGGCTTACTCGGGCGGCATGCGCCAACGCCTGCAGATTGCCCGCAATCTTGTGACTTCCCCGCGCCTCGTTTTCATGGACGAACCGACAGGTGGACTCGATGTCTCGGTGCAGGCAAGGCTGCTCGATCTCATTCGCGGGCTGGTGCGCAGGTTGGGTCTTGCCGCTATCGTTGTCACCCACGATCTTGCGGTGGCAAGACTCTTGTCGACGCGCATGCTTGTTATGCAGCAGGGGAGGGTGATCGAAGCCGGCTTGACCGATCAGGTTCTGGAGGACCCGCAAGCTCCCTATACCCAACTCCTCGTGTCTTCTGTCCTGCAGGTTTGACGATGGCAGCTGTTCTGAAGATCGACCGTCTCGACAAGACCTTTCACCTGCATCAACAGGGTGGTGTACGCATTGCGGTCTTCGAAGACCTGTCGGCTGTCGTTGAAGCCGGCGAGGCGGTGGCCATCACCGGTCCTTCGGGCCGCGGCAAGAGTTCGCTGCTGAAGCTGATCTATGGCACCTATCGCGCTTCATCCGGTGCAGTGCAGGTCCGTCACGAAGATCAATGGGTCGATGTTGCAACCGCCCAACCGCGCGAGATTTTGGCCTTGCGCCGTTC
>JANLTS010000472.1:0-7116 GCA_031363045.1 Hyphomicrobiales bacterium | reverse complement strand
CCGCAGCCAGCGGGCCGCGCGGCGTGCAGCTCAGGAGCAATTTTCGCCGCAGTGCACAAGGCCGCGAGATCGTCATCGTGCTCGGCATGCACCGTTCCGGCACATCGCTATTGTCCAACATCCTGCACTTGCTGGGCGTCGACATGGTCGACCAGCCGACGCATGCCAGCAAGAGCAACGAAACCGGCTTCTGGGAACGGCCCGACATCGTGGCGTTGCAGGATGAAATCCTCAATGTCCTCGGCGCGCCGGTCGGCTCTCCCATGCACGCCGTGCCACTGAAAGCCGGGTGGTGGCGCAACCCCGATATCCGCGACAGCAAGAAGCGGCTGCATGACCTGGTGGCCGAACACCTTTCGCACGTGCGAAGACCGTGGGGCTTCAAGGACCCGCGCACCTGCCGGTTGTTGCCGCTGTGGGGCGAAATCCTCGAGGAGCTTGACGTCAGCCCGCGCTTTGTGTGGGCAGTGCGGCACCCGGCGGAGGCCGCCGTCTCCATGAGCCTGAAGAATCCGCAGGCGCGGCCCATGCCGGTGGCGCAATCGGAAGTCATGTGGCTGGCCTATAATTATGACATCCTGCGCCATGCCGGGCGGCACTGGCCGATCATTGTGCCATATGAGGCGTGGTTTGGCGATGCGGTAGGCTTGGCCAAGGAACTCGGCCACGAGCTCGATGTGCAGTGGCGCGGCTCCGACCATGAACTCGAATCGGCATTGGCCGAACTGATCGATGCCGAAAAGCGCCATCATCGGGCGGCGGAGGGCAAGCTGCGCTCCGGTCTTGCGATTTCGGATGAGGTTTACCGCGCCATCGTGGGTTTGCGCGGTGGCGTTGACATGGTGTTTGACGAGCGCCTGGCGGTGGCGATGCAATCGCTATTGGGGGCGGTGCAGCCGTTCGCTGCCGAAGCCCGCGAGTTGCGGGTGCTGAAGGAGGACGCGCTGCGGCTGGCCAATAGTGCCGAGGAGTTGCAGGCCGGCCTGACCGGGGCCGAGACGGTGGCGCAAGGGTTGCGCGACGAGATCGCGGCGCTTGAGGTGCTGCGGGCCGATGCCGAGGTGCGGCTGGCGGAAGCCGCCGCCCATGCCGCGGCGGAGCAGCAGCGGTTGCAAAGCGAACTGGCCGCGGCGGAGGCCAAGCATCTCACCGCGGCGCGGCACCTGAGCTTGCTCGGCGGCGAACGTGACGGCTTGCGCAGCGAACTGGCGGCGCTTGCCGCTGCCCGCCAGACCGAGATCGAGGTTCTGAAAGCCGAGGTCGCAACTGTTTCGGCTTCACGCTCGGGCGCCAAGAAAATTGCCGCCAATCTGCAGGCCGAACTCGACGGGTTGCGGCAGGCCTTCGCGGCCGAGACGGCGGAGCGGCAAGCGCTCGTGGCGGACCGCGACAGATTGCAGAATGAATTGTCTGTCGTTCGTGCGACTCTCGATACCGCTCTTGCCGAACGCGATGGGCTGCGGGTGGACAAGGATCAGGCCGGCGCCAGACTCATTGATTTGCAGCATCAGCTGGCCGCAGCTGCGGCGAGCGAAAATGATTTGAACAAGCGGATGGCTGGCTTTGCAGCCGAGATCGACCGGCTGCGGGCCGAGACCATCGGCATCGAGGCGGCGCGTGACGAGCATCTGCATGCCGCGGCAGCACTGCGCGACGAGATCGAGGCGATGCGCCAGACCTTCGACGCCGAGGCAAGGGCTGCAAGCACCGCGCAGGACAATCTTCGTCAAGGGCTTGCAGTGGCGGCTTCCCGGCATGCCGACGTGCTGGCTGAATTGGCGAGCCTGCAGCAGGCCAGTGCGGCGCTGGAGCAGCAGCTTGCCAAAGCCATCTTCGAACATGAGGCGCTGGCGGAGCAGTGGCGCCTTGAGGGCGACGGATTGCGCCACGACATCGCCATGCTGCGGCACGAGCGCGAGGCAATGGAGCAGCGTCATACAGATGCCGAAGCGGCCCGACTGGCAATCGCTGATGAAGCGGTGGCATCACGCGAACAGGCGCGGCGCGAGATCGAAGCTATGGCGGCCGAGCGTGACGCATTGCGGGCGGAAGGCGATCGCAGCGAAGCCGAACGCCAGGCGATGGAGCAGACACTGGCGGCGCAGACAATCGACATCGCGCGGTTGCGCGGCAAGCTAGCGGAGCAGGCGGTGGCCGAGGCGCTGGCCCGCGAGGCGGCGCGGGCCGTGGCTGGCGACATGAACGCGATGAAAACCGAGTTGGCGGCACTGCGCGCGGCGTTGCGCAGCGAGCGCGAGAAAACCGCAGCGCTTGCCAAGACCGTGGCGGCCTGAGTGCCGGACTTGAAAGTTACTGACAGAGGAACGACCAAGTTGAAGATTGTACTCGTGACGGGTGGGGCCGGTTTCATCGGCTCGCATCTGGTGCCGCAATTGCTTGAGGCCGGTTTCGGCGTGCGGGTGCTCGACACGTTGTCACCGCAGATTCATGGGCAGATTCACGGCATGTTGCCGGCGGGACTCGGCTGGTTGAACACCACCACCAATCTCGAATTCATGCGCGGCAGCGTCACCTCCACCGCCGATCTGGGCCGCGCCATCGCTGGGGTTTCGGCAATCGTCCATCTGGCGTCAGAAACCGGCACCGGACAATCGATGTATGAGATCGGCCGCTATACGGAACAGAATGTGCTGGGCACGGCAATGCTGATGCAGCAGCTGGTGGACACCAAGGGCCATGGCGTCGAGCGCGTGCTGCTGGCGTCGAGCCGCTCGGTCTATGGCGAGGGGTCCTATGTGCTGCGTGGCCAGCCGAACGCGCCGCGCCTCACGCCGCCTGCGCGCAGTGCCGGGATGCTGAAAGCCCGGCGCTGGGAGCCGGTGTGCCCCACGACAGGTGCGGCGCTCACTGCGGTGCCGACGGCGGAGGGCGACCGCACGGCGCCCTCCTCGATCTATGCCGCGACCAAGCTGATGCAGGAGGATCTCGTGCGCATCGCCTGCGACAGTTTGGGCATCGGCCACGCGATCCTCCGTCTACAGAATGTTTATGGCGAGGGCCAGTCGCTGAACAATCCCTATACCGGCATCCTCTCGGTGTTCTCGACCAAAATCCGTTTGGGCGCCGTGCTGCCGATCTTCGAGGACGGACTGGAAAGCCGCGACTTCGTGCATGTCTCCGATGTGGCGGCGGCGTTTGTGGCAGCGCTTCAAACCGAGCGGCCCATCAATGCCACCGTGAACGTCGGCAGCGGCATCGCCTCGCCGGTGGTGGATGTGGCGCGCGCCCTGTCGCTGGCGTTTGGCGCGGAGCCCAAGATCGAGGTGACCGGCCAATACCGGCTGGGCGACATCCGCCACAACAGTGCCGATATCTCGCGGCTGCGGAACCTGCTGGGCGTGAGCCCGCGCGTCAGCCTCGCCGATGGCCTCGGGCGCTTTGCCAAGTGGGTGCTGACGCAAGACCTGCCACAAGACCGGCTGTCGCAAGCCAACGACGAGTTGAAACGCCGGAACATGATGGGATGAGTGTGGGAGAAACCGCCGCCGCAACTAAGTCAGCCCCTACTCGCTGCCGCCAAGCGTCTTTACGACAGTGTAATTTGCAATGGCCTGAATAAGGGAAAGTGGAGCTAGAAGTTCGTCACCTGATGTAGTAGACGGCCAACGGACGGATGACGTTCCGAATTTCATGGGATAGGTAGCATGGGCGTTTTGTTGGACACCGCGCTTGAACGAGTTTTTTCAAATCGAAACGAACGCATTCGTTTCGTTCAGATCGGCGGCAATGACGGCGTGTTCCAAGACCCGCTGCATGAGCATCGTGTACTCGGCAGATATGATTTCGATTGGGGGCACATCTATGAACCCATACCAGAGTATTTCACAAAATTGGTTGAAAATACAAAATCATTCCCGTTCATAACTTGCCACCAGTCCGCTGTTGATACTGCCAACATCCCCGGAATACGGCAGCTCAATTACGTGTCCCCCGACGATATCGAGCGGCACAGGCTACCACAGTCTTCCCAGGGCATTGGATCCTTCTTCCGCGACAGAAACGCAATCGGGGGAGTGGGTTACAGCGAAGCCAAATACAAGGCGATTAAGGACTATGTCAGGACGATTAATGTCAACACTGTTCCCGCATCGGAAGTGGTCAAGCGGCATGCGGGTGCAAATTTGCTTGTGACTGACTGCGAAGGTTTCGATGTCGAATTGATCGCAGCAATTTTCGAACATGACAAGTTTCGACCCCTCATTGTTCAATTCGAACAGCTCGGCACATCACGTGAGTTGTTAAACGAACTAGTCAATCGGCTAGTGAGCATAGGTTACAAAGTTGGACGTGCGGGAAAAGACATCGTCTGCGAACGTCAAACCGATTGATCCTTAAAGAATGGCGTTCGCATGCTGCTCTTTCGGCTCTCTGTCCGTTAAACTGCATCGCCGCCGATATATTGCAGAGTAGAGCATGACAGACGCGCCGAAGAAATCAGAATCTAGAGGCCATCTCAGCCTCGCTGAAGTGATTGGCCTGGCGCGCGCGGCTTGGACTGCTGGAGATTTCGATACTGCACTTGAGCGCGCAGAGGCTGCCGTTGCCGCCTACTCTAGCTATCCTCAGGGCTATTTGGTAATGGCGCAGTCGCTTGCGGCTCTGAACCGAATAGATGAATCCCTAGTTGCACTGCGTAGAGGGATTGCTGTTCATCCTGGAAATCTAAAGTTGCTTGGAGCAATTCGCAGCATCGCATCGATGTATGGGAGATTTGAAGATGCGATGGAGAGTGCGCAAAAGTTATTGGAACTTGGTCCTGAGGATCCGAAAAACCATGTTCTGCTTTTTATGTGCTACATTGGTGCAGGTAAAATTGACCTTGCCAGCAAACATCTGACGGCGCTCAACGGCATGGAGAAATGGCCTTCCGTAGCCAAGTTGGCAAACTATCTCCACGACTACCACAGACTCAGTAAGTCATATCCCGTTCTGGTTTCCGCTTGGGAGAGCTGCTTACGGACGAGTAATGGGAAAAATTATCCTGAACCAAATGCCGTGGAGAAAATTCCAATTATTCAGTATTGGAGTCAGGGTACGCCACCGGATGATGTCGCCCAAATTGTATCACGCTGGAACGCACTACTCGGCGCCGGTGGACTGAGTCAAGTGTCGTTATTCAATCGGGACAGCGCATTGAATTGGATCAACTCATATGCGCCGGAATTTGCCCATGCGTTCACCGGAGCTTTTCACTTTGCGATGGAGTCAGATATATTCAGAATTGCCTATGCATCAAGGAGGCCATGCATTTATATTGATATCGACAGTTGGCCACTTGAACACACGGTGCAGATTCTAAAATTTGGAATTCAGACTGGCAGTAGTATGCTGTATTTCAGATCTTATCGACCATGGGTAGCCAATGGATTCTTTATCGCCCGACCGGACTGCCATTTCTTTAGTGAACTCGTCAGACAATGCCGTGAAATAGATAGCTCTTCCATGCCGAAGAACCACGCGACTATCGAAGGCACGTTTGGCCCGTCGCGATATAACAACGTCCTATACAAATTGTTGCGAGAGCGCAAACATGTTCGGGAAACCAATGCGGTAAGCCCCAAGGGATGCTCCGCCATCAAATTTTCCGACAGTATGATCTGCTTCACCCACGAAGCCGCCGTTGCCAGCGTTAAGCCACCGTTCCCGTTGGGATACAAGACTACTGAGGACTATTGGAAGGGCCATAGGTAGAGATGCCTTGAGCGCTGTTGGAGATATCTCTACATTACTTAGTGTAGGTTCTTTGCATTTGAGCCTGTGGGCGCGATTGATGAGCTGATCGGTGACAAATTGACAAGCGAATCTGAATTTGACGACAAATTGAACTACGGGATAGTGCTATTGAACGATGCGCCCTGTGAAGCGGAAGCGACAATCGTTGCAACCGGTGTCGGCCGCTCAGGTACGACGATGCTGGCGCGCATCATGGAAGAATCTGGCCTTGAGATGGGCAAGAATTTGACGACTAACACTCGCGAAATCAAACGTTTACAAGTCATAGTCAAGTCCAATGAGAGGTTGGTTCTCAAGAGTTTCTGCAAGAAGCAGAGTAGGTTAACTCCTAAATGGGGATTCAAGCTACCTGCCTTTCGCAATGTGATGAGAGCCTATGAAGGTTCAATGCTCAAACCACGGTTCATCGTGATTTTCAGGGATGTTCTTTCCATTAGCATCCGTAGCAATATTGCACATGGAAACGAGCTGCTATCGTCAATGCGTATGGTGATTGAGGACTACGCTGTCACGCTGCGTCAGATTGAAGAGCTGAGGTCTCCTGTATTGTTGATCGCCTATGAGAAAGCCCTGCAATATCCTGAGCGCACCGTAGCAGCCGTCGTGCAATTCATGGGGCTCAACCTGAGTGAAGAACGGATTGCAAAGATTGCTGTAATTGCAATCCGCAACGCCGATCCCGACTATTTATATCAACACACGAGCGCTCAGCGCGAAATTGATGGCACGCAAAACGAGAAGTGAGACGAAGTTGGGCTCAGGTACAAGTTGAGCCAGGCGCGTAGGGCAAACTCACTGAGAAATGGAAAGCATGATGGCTGGAACTCCTTCAACAGTACATCCGGAGAACCAGGTGTCTGGCAGTCGTAGAGTTCTGATCATCGGCAACAGCCATACGCAGATGATCAAGGATGCGATCGCGGTGCGGGCGGGCGAGGGGAAGTCTACGGGGGACATCGAGGTCTGTTGGCTGATGTCGCGCGGCAAGGGGGAGTTCGGGGATACTTCGCGTGAGGACGCGATGGCGAAGATCGGGAGCCTCGGGGCATCTGACCTGCTGGTGACAAGTTTGATGGGAACTTTGCACAACATCATCGGTCTTTTCAATCACGAGAGTCCGTTCGCGTTGGTGGCGGGTGCAGACGGTGCGCCGCACGGCGCAGAGATCATTCCGCACAATGTCATGCGCGATGTTTTACGGGAACATGTCGAGGGGAACGAGTTCTTTCAACAGATGGTGGCGGCGGCGCGCTGCCTCGTTGTGCATTTCGTTCCGCCGCCGCCCAAGGAAGGATTTGCAAGGGGCGGCAAATCGCGCATTGTCGATGGCGTGACGGTGCAGCTCGAGTATGCGCCGAAGCA
>JANLTS010000392.1:0-4577 GCA_031363045.1 Hyphomicrobiales bacterium | reverse complement strand
GCCACCGTCTTCCACACGCCGTCTTCGCGCTTGACCTCGACCACCGAGTGGCCGATCGCCATGTTGCACAGATCAACCTGTTCCTTGGTCATCTTGGCGCCGGCATCGTCTTCCTTGAGATTGTCGAACATCACGTTGGGCGAAACATATTCGTTGTTGACGCACAGCAGTCCGTTGTCGGAACTGCCCGAACCCTTAGGGAGCGGCATGAAGGCAATGAAATCGCAATTGTAGCCGAAGCGCTTGGTCTGTGCCTCGGCATCAAGCTTGGCCGGATCGAAGGCCTCGAGGCCTGCTGCCATGGCATCGCCCCAGGCGACGACCACATCGGCACGGAAACCATCGGCCACGCGGTGCTTGTCGTCATAGACGCGCTTCAACTCGGTGAACCCGAGGCTGGACTTCACATCTTGCGCCACCGCCTCGCCCGAGAACAGCGATCCGACAAAGCCTTGCGCGGCAATAGCGCTGAGGCCAGCGGCACCGCCGAGCAGAATTCCGCGGCGCGATACGCGCTCGGCAATGATGTCACGGATGTTCGGTTGATTGGAACTGTGCTTTTCCATTTTGTCCTCCTGGATGAGCTGCAAACGGAAGCCGGTGGTAGGACTCCGACATGACAGGCACGTGAATGGACAATCGGAAATTATCGCCTAGAATCCCGCGGTCCCGGAAAGTGTCGGGCGTCGAACGGAGGCACTGTCATGCTGCGTCTTGTCTTGTCCTTGCTGGTGATCTGTATCTGCGGCGGCAATGCCCGGGCGCTTCAGAGTGACTGCCTCGCCGTCGCCGGGTTGGCACCTCGGGTGCAGCTGGCCGCTTTCACACCCGCAGCACTCGCCGCCGATGAAGTGAAGCTCACTTTCCTCGGCCATTCCAGCTTCATCATCGAAAGCTCCGGTGGCACGCGCATCGTCACCGATTTCGCCGGCCGGGCAGGTGGCATCATCCCCGATGCCGTCACCATGAACCGGGCGCATTCCTCGCACTATACCGATGCGCCCGATCCGGCCATCAAACACGTGCTGCGCGGCTGGAACCCGGATGGCGGTCAGGCCGAGCACGATGTCGAGATCGGCGACATCCGCGTCCGCAACGTCACCACCGATATTCGTGGCGGCATGGTGGGGCGCATGAAGGATGGCAACTCGATCTTCATCTTCGAAGTGGCAGGCCTGTGCATCGGCCACCTGGGCCACCTGCATCATCTCTTGGGACCAGAACATGTCGGCCTCATCGGCCGGCTCGACATCGTCATGGTGCCGGTCGATGGCGGCTACACCATGGGTCAGGCGGAGATGCTCGAAGTCATGCGCACCCTCAAGGCCCGCATCGTCATCCCCATGCATTATTTTGGGCCGGCCACGCTCAGCCGTTTCATCGGCACCATGGGCAAGGATTTCGAACTTGAAGTCGCCACGACGCCAGAGCGCATCGTGTCGGTCAACACGCTCCCCGCCACGCCAAAGCTCCTCGTCCTGCCGGGCAACTGACTTTAAGTCTTCAGCGCGCCCTTGCGATCCTGATGATGCTGCCGTCACGCGCCAGCGGCCGGTTTTCTGGCTTTGAGATACCCTCGACGAAACCGGCGATGAACGTGTGGCCGGCCGTTCGAGAATATCGGCGGCGGGTCCCACCTGTTCGATGACACCATTGTTGAGGATCGCCACGCGGTCAGCGAGTTCGAAGGCCTCGTCCTGGTCATGCGTCACGAACAATGTCGTGTGGCCGGTGCGCGCATGCAACTCGCGCAGCCACTTGCGCAGATCCTTCCGCACCTTGGCGTCAAGCGCGCCAAAGGGTTCATCGAGCAGCAACACGCGCGGTTCGATGGCGAGTGCCCGCGCCAGCGCCACGCGCTGCCGCTGGCCACCCGACAGTTGCGTGGGGTAGCGCGCCTCAAGCCCGTCAAGCTGCACAAAACTGAGCAAGTCTTCAGCGCGCGCGCGGATCACGTGCTCTGCGGGTCTCGTTGCCCGTGGCCTCGCCCGCAATCCGAAGGCGACATTGTCGAGAACTGTCATGTGCCGGAAGAGCGCGTAATGCTGGAACACAAAACCGATGCGGCGCTCGCGCAAGGAAAGCTGGCTGGCATCAATGTCGCCGAAGAACACCTGTCCGGCCTCCGCCTGCTCAAGCCCGGCCACGGTGCGCAGCAACGTCGTCTTGCCGGAACCAGAAGGCCCCAGCAGCGCCACCAATTCTCCCGCCGCCACATCGAGCGACACGCCTTTCAGGGCCGGGTAACGGCCATAGTTCTTTTCGAGATTTCTGATCTTCACGGGAACGGACATGGAAGTCTCCTTGATCTTAATGGCGGTGGGCGGCGGCAAGCGAACCTGCAAATCGCCATTCGAGAAGCGTCTTGGCCACCAGCGTCAACAACGCCAGGCCAGCCAGCAAGGTTGCCACCGCAAAGGCCGCGACAAAGTTATACTCGTTGTAGAGAATCTCGATGTGCAGCGGCATCGTATTCGTCAGTCCACGGATGTGTCCGGAGACCACCGACACCGCGCCGAACTCGCCCATGGCGCGCGCGTTGCACAGCAGCACGCCATAGAGCAGCGCCCATTTGACGTTGGGCAGCGTCACCTTGAAGAATGTGTACCAGCCGCCAGCGCCAAGCGTCAGTGCGGCTTCCTCTTCGGCAGTACCTTGCGACTGCATCAGTGGAATCAATTCGCGCGCTACGAAGGGGAAGGTCACCAGCACGGTGGCCAATACGATCCCCGGCACCGCGAAGATGATCTCGATGCCATTGTCCTTCAGCCAGCCGCCAAGCCAGCCATGGGCGCCAAACAGCAACACATAGACGAGGCCGGAGATGACGGGCGAGATCGAGAAGGGCAGGTCGATCAGGGTCAACAGCAGGTTCTTTCCCTTGAAGCTGAACTTGGTAATCGCCCACGAAGCGGCAACGCCGACCACCGCATTGAATGGCACGGCAATCGCCGCCACCAGCAATGTCAGCTTCACGGCCGACAACGTATCGGGATCGGCGAAGCTTTCGAAGAACACTTCAGCACCCTTGCGGAAGCCTTCGACGAAGACGATGACCAGCGGCAGGAACAGCACCAGCACGAGGAATACGCCGGCAATGCTGGTCAGCACCACGCGGGTGATCAGGCCTTCACTGGTGGCGCGTTCCGGCGTGTGGGCCAGCGGCAGGGTACGGTCAGACATTGCCATATTTCGTGGCGCTCCAGGATTGCAGTGCATTGATGGCGAAGAGCATGGCGAAGGCGATGGCCAGCATCAGCGTGGCGATCACCGTGGCGCCGCCATAGTCGAACTCCTCGAGCTTGATGACGATCAGCAGCGGCGCGATTTCGGAGACCAGCGGAATATTGCCGGCGATGAAGATCACCGAACCATATTCGCCAACACCCCGCGCAAAGGCCAGCGCGAAGCCGGTCATCAGGGCCGGATATACATTTGGCAGCACCACCTTGAACACCGTGCGCAAACGGCTGGCGCCGAGCAGGGCTGCCGCTTCCTCGATGTCGTGTTCCACTTCTTCGAGAATGGGCTGCACGGTGCGCACCACAAACGGCAACCCGATGAACACCAGCGCCAGGGTGATGCCGAGCGGCGTATAGGCGATCTTCAATCCGATCATCGCGGCGAGTGAGCCGATGATGCCGTTGGGCGCATAGATCGCCGCCATGGCGATGCCCGCCACTGCCGTCGGCAATGCAAAGGGCAAGTCCACCGCGGCATCGATGATGCGGCGCACCGGAAAGCGATAGCGCACCAGCACCCAGGCCAGCAGCAGCCCGAACACCGCGTTGATGGCGGCGGCAATGAAGGCGGTGCCAAACGACAGGCGCAGCGCAGCCAGGGTCCGCTCGTCGGTGGCGATCTTCAGGAATTCCGCCGGGCCGATGCTGAGCGCCCGCAGCACCAGCGCCGTCAGCGGCAGCAGCACGACGAGACTTAAAGCCGCTACGCTAAAGCCAAGCGCCAGCCCGAAACCGGGCAGGACACTTGGCTCGCGCAGGCGCGTGAGGGTCAACAGCGCCATTTCGAGGTCAGTTCGTCGGCTTGTAGATCTGGTCGAAGACGCCGCCATCGGCGAAATGCGTCTTCTGCGCCTTGGCCCAGCCGCCGAAATCCTTGTCAATGCTGACGAGGTCGAGCTTGGGGAAGCGGGCAAGGTCAGCCGGATCGGCTTGTGCCGGGTCGGTCGGGCGGAAGAAGTGCTTGGCAGCAAGTTTCTGGCCGGTCGGCGAGTAGAGGAACGCCAGATAGGCTCGTGCCGCTTCCTCGTTGCCCTTGGCCTTGGCGTTGCCTTCGACCACGGCCACCGGCGGCTCGGCGAGGATCGACAGCGACGGCACGACAATTTCATAACCATCGGCGCCGAATTCCTGCAGCACCAGGAACGCTTCGTTCTCCCAGCTGATCAGCACGTCGCCAATGCCGCGCTGCGCGAATGTGGTGGTTGAGCCGCGCGCCCCCGTGTCGAGCACCGGCACATTGCGGAACAGGTCGGCGATATAGTCCTTCACCTTGGCTTCATCGCCACCATTGGCCTTTGCCGCCCAGGCCCAGGCCGCGAGGTAGTTCCAGCGTGC
>JANLTS010000377.1:0-2080 GCA_031363045.1 Hyphomicrobiales bacterium | reverse complement strand
G
The DNA here is from genome assembly GCA_031363045.1 of Hyphomicrobiales bacterium. Taxonomy (GTDB): domain Bacteria; phylum Pseudomonadota; class Alphaproteobacteria; order Rhizobiales; family Aestuariivirgaceae; genus Aestuariivirga. The sequence continues at coordinate 2,079 of JANLTS010000377.1, read as the reverse complement.
CGCCGATGTCCCAGGCGATATGCCGCTTCAACTCAGCTTCGGGCAGACCCAGGCGCTCGTAGAAATCCGGAATAAAGTTCGACGCATGCTCGCAGGTCAGAACGAAACGCGAGCTGCCATATTTGTTCACAGTCTCGACGGCGGAAACAATCTCCATCAATAGATCCCGGCATAGCGCTGGCACAACGCATCGCCTTCGAGCCCGGCGCACAATTGCAACTCCATCCGTTTCATGCCCACATAGGTCTGAAGCGCATCAGGCGCAAACCAGCCGCAAACTGTCTTGTCCGCCAACAAGCAATCAAGTGCCGAAGCCAACGTGTCGGGCAACCGATGAAGCCCGAGACCCTCGCGCTCCGCAATGCTCAGCGCATCGGGATCGCCGCTGAAAATCGGCGGGCTCGCAAGTTTGCCGCGAAGGCCTTCCAGTCCGGCGCGGATGATGGCGCCCAGCACCAGATGCGGCGAGGCGGTGGCATCGGCCGCGCGGAACTCAAGATTATATTGCTTGGCCGGGTCCTTATCTCCCATCGTCACCGTCGGGCAGATGCGCAACGTCGCCTCGCGGTCCTTCTCGCCCAGCCACGTGTAACTCGAACTCCAATTATGTGGCTTCAAACGCAACCCCGATACCGGCGAGGCCGCGCACAACGCAATCAGCGCCGGCAGATGCCGCAGCACACCGGCCGCGAAAGATGCCGCCAGCGCCGACATACGCCCTGGACCTTTGGGATCAAACGCCGCCGCCTCGCCTTTGGGCCCCACAAAACTGAAATGCACATGCACACCATTGCCGACACCCGCCACCTCGGCCTTGGGCACGAAGCTGGCGCGCCAGCCATGTAACCGCGCGGTCTCGCGCACCACTTCGCGGATCACCACGGCACGGTCGGCGGCCATGAGCCCTTCAGTGGGCGGCGTCGTCAGTTCAAACTGGTCGCGGCCATATTCAGCGACGAACATTTCCAATGGAATGCCGGCTTGATCGAGTGCGGCCACGACTTCAGGTCCAAACGGATCGGCCCGCCTGAGCGCCGCCAATCCGAAAGATTGCGCCGCCTCCCAGCTTGCACCCAGAACCTTGAACTCCTGCTCGAACGAGGCAATGAAATCGCAACCGGTCTCCGCCTTGAAATCGGCGAGTGCCGATTTGAGAAAACTGCGCGGGCAGCACACCCACGGCGAACCATCAAGCTCGGTGATATCGCTCATCACCATGTCGAGTGGCGTTGCGGCGCGCGTTGGCCAGCAGGCGTAGCGCGCGGCATTGTCCGGCACCAGCCGCAAATCACCCCGGCTGCCCCATGGATTGGGATCGGCGATGATGTCGAACGTGGTGAGCGACATGTTGGCCGGCACCCAGCCACAGGTTTTATTACCCTTGGCCTCGTCATAAGCACGGCGCGGCACGCCCCGCCCACGCGCAATCCCCGCGTAATCGACAACCACCAGATTGACGAGCGGCTCAGGCACAGCCGATTTCAACGTAAGTTTCATCCCTTCAGCGCCCCAAGCCGCGCCACGATGGTGGCGGTGTCGCTGATCCAGCCATAACCGCCAAAGGCCTTGAGCGCATTGTCATGCCGTTCTTGTGTGTAAGTGGCGCAGGCATCGGCCGCCACGCTCACCATGTAGCCGCGGTCGGACGCATCGCGCACCGCCATGTCAACGCATTGGTCGGTCACCACGCCCGCCACGATCAGATAGCGGATGTTCATGTTGCGCAAAACATAATCGATGGCAGTGGAGTTGAACACGCCCGACGATGATTTCGGCAGCACGATCTCATTGTCGATCGGCGTCAGCTCGGCGATCGGCTGGCCCTCAGGCAGTCCCTTCGGCACAAAGATATTCGACAAGCGGTGATCGACCGAAATGTCGCGGCCATCCTTGGTAAGCGCCTCAATAATTGTGTGCAGCACCGGAATGCCGGAATCGCGTGCCTCATTCAGCAGCGCCACCTGATTGGGAATCGCCGTCTCCCGCAGCCGGCGGAAATAATAGTGATCCGCCGTCATGTCGCTGTGGGTTGGATCGAGTCCCGGGCGGCAGAAGATTTCCTGGATATCGACAAACAGC
>JANLTS010000373.1:0-3182 GCA_031363045.1 Hyphomicrobiales bacterium | reverse complement strand
TGTGGAACAGACTTTCGAAAACCCCGCGATGCCCGGCCAGTGATAGCTCGATATTGTCCCACACCGTGTGACTCTCGAACACCGATGGCCGCTGGAACTTGCGTCCAATGCCGAGTCTGGCGATATCGGCCTCGTCGCGGGTCAGCAGGTCGATGCTGCCGCCATAGATCGCGTCGCCGGCATCGGGCCTGGTCTTGCCGGTGATGACATCCATCATCGTCGTCTTGCCGGCGCCATTCGGACCGATGATGGCCCGCATCTCACCTTCACCGATGATCAGCGAGAGATTGTTGAGCGCCTTGAAGCCATCAAAGCTGACACTAATGCCGTCGAGATAGAGAACCGACCCTTGCTTGCTCATTCCGCGGCCTCCAGGGCGGCGACGGTGGCGGAATCAGAAGATTTGCGCGGCCGTTTCGTCCACCATTCAACCAATGTGCCAACAATGCCCTTGGGCAGGAACAGCGTGACGAACACAAACAGGCCGCCCAAAATGAGAATCCAGGCATCGGGGAAGGCTGCGGTGAAATAGCTCTTGCCGGCATTGACAGTGAGCGCGCCGATGATCGGACCGATGAGCGTGCCGCGCCCGCCGACTGCTGTCCAGATGACGATCTCGATCGAGTTGGCGGGCGAGAATTCACCCGGATTGATGATGCCAACCTGCGGCACATAAAGCGCCCCGGCAACGCCAGCCATGACGGCTGACAGCGTGAAGGCAAAGAGCTTCACGTGCTCGACGCGGTAACCGATGAAGCGGGTGCGCGACTCGGCATCGCGCACCGCCACCATGACTTTGCCAAGCCTCGATGTGACGATCCATTTCAGCATGACGAGGAAGGCGGCGAGCGTCAGCGCGGTCAGCCCGAACAGCACGGCGCGTGTGCCCTGCGCCTGGATGTTGAAGCCGAGGATGTCCTTGAAATCGGTGAGGCCGTTGTTGCCGCCGAATCCCATGTCATTGCGGAAGAAGGCCAGCAGCAGCGCATAAGTGAGCGCTTGGGTGATGATCGACAGATAAACACCGGTAACGCGCGAGCGGAAGGCGAACCAGCCGAACACGAAGGCCAGCAAACCCGGAACCAGCATCACCATGATGGCGGCGAACCAGAACATGTCGAAGCCATGCCAGAACCACGGCAATTCCTTCCAGTTCAGGAACACCATGAAATCCGGCAGGATCGGATCGGCATAAACACCGCGCGAGCCGATCTGTCGCATCAGGTTCATGCCCATGGCGTAGCCACCGAGCGCGAAGAAGGCACCATGACCAAGCGAGAGAATGCCGCAATAACCCCAGGCGAGATCGAGCGCTAATGCGAGAATCGCAAAGCACAGGTACTTGCCCATGAGCGGCATCAAATAGTCCGGCACGTGAAAGGCGGAAGACGGATCGACATAGAGATTGGACAGCGGTACGAGAACAGCAGCGAGCACGATGAGGCCAGTGGCGATGAGCGTGAAGCGGTTCATGCCTCGACGAACCTGCCCTTGAGCGCGAACAATCCGCGCGGCCGCTTCTGAATGAACAGGATGATAAAGACCAGAACCAGGATTTTGCCGAGCACGGCGCCCGCGAAGGGTTCGAGGATCTTGTTTACGATGCCGAGCGTCATCGCCGCGACCAGCGTGCCCCACAAACTCCCGACACCGCCGAACACCACTACCATGAAACTGTCGATCGAATAGCTTTGCCCCAAGTCAGGTGACACATTGTCAATCTGCGACAGGCCGACACCGGCAATTCCGGCGATGCCCGAGCCGACTGCAAATGTCAGCGCCCCCACCCAGGGCGTGCGGATGCCGATGGCCGATGCCATGCGGCGGTTCTGCACCACGGCGCGTACTTGCAGGCCGAACCATGTCTTGTTCAACACCAGATAGAGTGCCGTGAACACCGCCAGCGCGAAAAACACCAGCCACATGCGGTTGTAGGTGATTGACATCTGGCCCAAGTCAAAAGCGCCCGAAGCCCATGACGGATTACCGACTTCGCGATTGGTCGGACCGAAAATCATGCGCACCGATTGCTGCAGGATCAGTGAGACGCCCCAGGTGGCAAGCAGTGTTTCCAGCGGCCGTCCATACAGCGGGCGGATGACGATACGTTCGATGATGAGACCTGCGATGGCGGCGACAAGGAAAGCCAAAGGCAGGGCGATAAACAGTGAGGCATCAAACAGGCCGGGAGCAGATGTGCGGATGACATCCTGCACCACGAAAGTTGTGTAGGCGCCGAGCATCACCATTTCGCCATGCGCCATGTTGATGACGCCCATCACGCCGAAGGTGATGGCAAGGCCGATGGCAGCCAGCAACAGCACCGAGCCGAGCGAGATGCCGTACCAGACATTCTGCATGGCGTTCCAATAGGCGAGTGTTCTTTCGATAGTGGCGATGGCGTTGCGGGCCTCGAGCGCGATGTCGCCAGTGCCGGCAGCAACTGGCCCAAGCACACCGAGAATGTCGCGGTTGCCGGTTGCCGAAAGCGCTGCGATGGCGGCGCGCTTCTCATCGTCCGGCCGGTCAGAGCCCAGCACGGCCGCGGCGCGCGCCACTTCGAGCGCCGCCTTGACCTCTGGCACACTTTCTTTGGCGATGGCCTCCTCGATGGCGGGGAGGGCGGCGGCATCGCGCGACTTGAACACCGCTTGTGCGGCCTCGAGGCGTTTCGCTGCATCGGGACTGGTCAGCGCCGAACCGCCGGCCGCCGCCTTGATGACACGGCGCAGCGCGTTGTTGATCTTGATCTTGCTGATGTCGGATTTGGCGGCATTCCCAGCTGCTTCTCCGGTGACCGGATCAATCAGTGCAAAGCCATCTGCCGCCGCCGTGGCAATGAAAACCTGGCGGTCGGATTTCCGCAGATAGAGATTGCCGTCGGCCAGCGCCTCTAGCGCCTTGGCGGAGGCTTCGCCCGGTTCCGCCACCACCGCCTTGATGGCGGCTTCCATGCCTTCAAGCTTGACGCTGCCAAGCGCATTCACGCTCTCGCGCAAGTCGGCAAGAGCTGGAACCGCAGCAAACAGGACAAACAGGAGGATGGCGATGAGGTGGCGCATGGCGTGTCTCCGGAAATCGTTGCTCCGGCCTTCGGGGGTGAAGGCCGGAGCGTATCGATCAAGGCTGGATCAGGCGCCGCACTTGCCTGAGGCCATGTTGAAGTTGCCGCAGGACATGGG
>JANLTS010000281.1:0-5119 GCA_031363045.1 Hyphomicrobiales bacterium | reverse complement strand
GCCTCCAGCGGCAAGATGAGCAAGGCGGAAGCCCTGGCGATTCTGGGGTTGAAAGACGGCGCTTCAGCAGATGACATCCGCGCCGCGCACCGGCGGTTGATGAAGGGCGCGCACCCTGATTTGGGTGGCAGCGACTATCTGGCGGCGAAAATCAATGAAGCGAAAGAATACCTGCTTCAGGCCGGTCCCTGAACAAGGCAGGCGGATTTCTTCTTCGAAACCCGCTTGCAAGCGGCCTTGGCGGTGGGTTCATCAAAGCCAATGAAGCGGGCGCGATAAATGACCGCTTTGCCTTTTTCCACTGCAACGGTCTGCGCCGTCTTCCCGGCGAAAACCTCTGGCAATTTCTTGCGCAATGCCTGGAGTCCGGCCTGAGCATCGGTTTTGGACGAGTAGGTACCGATCTGAATTGACCAGCTATTGTCTTCCGGCGAGAGGGACGCAACCTGTTGGGCGTCGGCCTCCTGCTGTTCTGGTGTCTTTACTGCGAAGGGAAGTGCTGCAGGTAGATTTGGATCGACAAGTTCGGCTTCTTGCACCGTCGGCGATGAGACGACCTTCGGGGTGGCCTCAGCCTGCCGCTGGATTGCAGTGGTAGTCTGGGGGACGGGTACTTCAACCTGCTTTATTGATTGGCCTTCGGGCGTATCGGGCTGGTTGGAAGCCTGAGTATCGGCGGTGTCTTCGTCGGTATCGCCTTCTTCGGTCGTTGCAGCCGGTGGGATTTCGGCGACCTGTTGTTCGGCTTCCGCTTCAGGCTCTGCCTTTTTCTTCTTGCCGAAGATCGAACCTTTCGGGCGCTGTGATGCATCGGCGCTGGCGGTCTTCACGCTGTCAGTCTCAGCTGTCTCGACGGGATTGATCGCCCCTTTCGAGGAGCCTGCCATGGCAGAGATCATCTTGCCGTTGGCAGCCTTGCCGAAATACTGGCTCAGCATCTTCTTCATATAGGCATCGCGTGAGCCACCGGTGCGGCCGCCGAGCACCACGCCGACCAGGCGCTTATCGCCGCGGCGGACCGAGGTGACGAGATTGAAGCCCGAGGCGTTGATGTAACCGGTCTTGATGCCGTCGGTTCCATCATACTTGCCAAGCAGCCGGTTGTGGCCGCGGATGGTGCGGCCGTTGAAGACAAAGCTCTGGGTGCGGAAATACGGATAATACTGCGGGAAATCGCGCATCAGGCGGAGGCCCAGGGTCGCCATGTCGCGCGCCGTGGTGATCTGATTCGGATTGGGAAGGCCAGACGCGTTGGCGAAGGTCGTGCGGCTCATGCCGATGGAGCGGGCGGTGCGCGTCATGCGCTTGGCGAAGGCGGCTTCGCTGCCGCCCAGATTCTCAGCGACGGCGGCAGCAACATCATTGGCAGATTTCACGACGAGCGCGCGGATCGCGGTTTCAACTGTGAAGGTCTTGCCCGGCCTTACGCCGAGCTTTGACGGCGACATGGACGCGGCTCGGGCCGACATGCGGATGGTACTGTTAAGCCTGATCTTTTGGGCCTTGAGATCCTGAAACAGCACATAAAGCGTCATCATCTTGGTCAGCGAGGCAGGATGACGGGGCGCGTCGGGATTTTCCGAATAGAGCAGCTTGCCGTTGCGGGCATCGACGGTGACAGCAGCGAACTTGGAGGCAGCCTGTGCGGCGGGAGCCACGGCGCCAAAGAGGAATGCTGTGACAACCACCAGCACTGCCGCACGCCATGCCGTTGCCGAAACGTTAGGCGCCAATCCATTGCGCCGCATACCCAGAAACCGCATACCCACTCCACTCTCTGACCGACGCTATCGGCCATTTAACACAATAAAACCGTGACGGCCATCGCTGCCCGCCCGGCTTTACGCCGCTATCCCCAACTTCACTTTGAACCTATGACGGTTAGCGGCGGGTAAATCGGCACCTCGAGTGCTGCATAGCAAAGGGAAAATTTGTTGCAACGCAAAAATTTCTTGACTTCTATGTTGCAGTGCACATATTGGGAGCATCAACACGGCGACCCAATGGAGATACCCACATGATGAAGTCCTTCGAAGAATTCCAGTCGTTCGGCAAAGACGGTTTTGAAGCCTATGTCGCTTCCTCGAGCGCTCTCACCAAGGGTGTTCAGGCGATCGCCCAGGAAGCCACCGAATTCTCGCGCAAGTCGTTCGAGAAGAGCACCGCTGCCTTCGAGAAGGTCTCGGCGGTGAAGTCGATCGACAAGGTGCTGGAAGTCCAGCAGGCGTTCGCCAAGGAAAGCTACGACACGCTCGTTGCTCAGATGACCAAGTTCAACGAACTCTACATGAACACCGCCAAGGAAGCCTTCAAGCCGTTCGAAGCCAGCTTCGCCGCTTTCGGCGTCAAGGCCCCGAAGTAATTCTTCTTCGTTTCCTCCCAAGACTTGAAACCCGCAGGCGAATGCCCTGCGGGTTTTTCTATTTGAGATCGATGATGACCGGCACGTGGTCCGATGGCCGCTCCCACTCGCGCACGTGCTTGTCGATGTGGGCGGCTTGCAGCAGGTCGGCGGCTTGCGGGCTCAGCAGCAGATGATCGATGCGGATGCCGTTGTTCTTCTGCCAGGCGCCGGCCTGATAATCCCAGAAACTGTAGAGATCAGGCGTGTCGCCATGGATCTGTCGGACCGCGTCCGTCAGCCCCAGGTTGGTCAACTGGCGGTACTTGGCTTTTGATTCGGGTCGGAACAGGGCGTCACCAGCCCAGGCCTCGGGAAAGCGGGCATCAATCGCGGTGGGAATGATGTTGTAATCACCCGCCAGCACCAGCGGTTCCTCGAGCTTTAGCAACTCCGTGACATGGGCGCGGAGCCGTTCCATCCAGCGCAGCTTGTAGGGAAATTTATCCGTATCCGGAGGATTGCCGTTCGGCAGGTAGATCGAGGCGACGCGAACCGTGCGCGGGCCCGAAGTGAACACCGCTTCGATGTAGCGGGCCTGCGCGTCCTCAGGCTCGCCATCCAGGCCACGGCGCACATCCTCGCCCTTCATCTTCGACAAGATGGCGACGCCATTGTAGGTCTTCTGGCCGTGGGTCAGCACATTGTAGCCAATGTCCTCGAAGGCCTGGGCGGGGAAGGCGTTATCCTCGCACTTCAGTTCCTGCAGGCAGACGATATCGGGCGAGGCCTCCTTCAGCCAGGCGATGGTGTTGTCGAGGCGGGCCTTGATCGAATTGACGTTCCAGGTGGCGATTTTCATAGGCGCCATGATGGCGGGAGCCATTGCGCGCTGCAAGGGCGAATGCGCGGCATAATCCGTCACGGTGCTTGCTGCACCATGACGGATGTTTCGCTGGGCCGTTAAGCCGCGAGGGCCGGATAGTCGGTGTAGCCCGCCTCACCACCACCAAAGAATGTCTTGTGATCGGCGGCGTTGAGCGGTGCATTGGTCTTGAGCCGCTTCACCAGATCGGGGTTGGCGAGACCCATCTGGCCAACGGGGACCAGTTCGGCAAGGCCAGCTTCGATGTCGCGGGCGAGTGTTTCTGGCTTGGCACCCGGACGGTTGACGAGCAAGGGATGGGTCCAGGCCGTTCTGATATCCTGCAGCAGCTTCTCATCGCCGGTGTGCAGGATGTGGAGATAGGCGAGGTCCAGCTTGTTCAGTTCAGTCACCAGATAGCGATAGAGTGCCGGCGCCTCCGGGCCCTGAACCAGCCCGCCCGCCGTGTTCAAGGGCGACAAGCGGATGCCGGTACGATCGGCTCCGATTTCAGCGGCCACTGCGTCTGCCACTTCGATGGCGAAGCGCGCGCGGTTGGCAATCGAGCCACCATACTCGTCGTCACGGGTATTGGCATTGGGGGCGATGAACTGCTCGATCAGATAGCCATTGGCGCCATGAATTTCGACACCATCCGCACCCGCCTCGATGGCGCGCTTTGCGGAGTATGCGAAATCCTTCACGGTCTGCTTTACTTCGGCAGCCGACAGGGCGCGCGGCGCGGGCGTCGTCTGCATGCCTGTGGGTGTGAACATTGGCTGTTCGGCGGAAATTGCCGAAGGTGCCACCGGTTGGCGGTGATGCGGCGTGTTGTCAGGGTGCGAGATGCGGCCGGCGTGCATCAGCTGGATGTAGAGATGGCCACCCGCCTTGTGGACGGCGTCCGTCACCTTCCGCCAGCCCTTGACATGCGCATCAGTATAGATGCCCGGCGTCGTTGTGTAGCCTTGGCCATCGTCAGACGGCTGCGTGCCTTCGGCAATCAACAGGCCAAGCGATGCTCGCTGGGCATAATATTCGGCGGCGAGGTCGCCTGGCGTGCCATCAGCCAAGGCGCGGCTGCGCGTCATCGGCGCCAGCCCAAGGCGATGGTTCAGATTGAGTTTTCCGATTTTTACGGGGTTCCAAAGGGCCTTCATGGTTTCGTCCTCAAGCGGTTGAATGTGCCGGCGACAGTTGCTATCTGTTACCGGGTAACTGAATGTTACTGAGGCTAACTAGGTAACCGCCTAAAGCTTCGCAAGGAGGCACAACAATGGAACCGGGTAACAGCCATGATACCGCCAACTGCCGCGCCGTGGCGGATGTGCTGGCGCGCGTTGGCGACAAATGGACGGTCTATATTGTGCGGCTGCTGGCCGAAGGGCCAATGCGCTTCAATGAGATTCGCCGCGCCGTCAGCGCCATTTCGCAGCGCATGCTGTCACTCACGCTGCGGGGCCTTGAGCGCGATGGCCTGGTGACGCGGACCGTGACGCCGAGCATTCCACCCCGCGTCGATTATGAATTGACGGCCCTGGGCCTCACGTTGATCGAGCCAATCAAGGCCCTTGGGATGTGGGCGATCACCAATCGGGCGGAAGTCGAGAGCGCCCGGGCGGCATTTGACGATGCCAATGCCGGCAGCAAGACGGTTGCCGAACTGGAGAGAAAGAGCCGGCCGGTCTTGCCGCGGCGCGCAACGGCTACTGCAACCCTAGCGACGCGATAAAACCGTATATCAGATCGAGAAACTGGTGCCGCAGCCGCAAGACGAGGTGGCATTAGGGTTCTTGATGCGGAACGATTGCCCCATCAGATCATCGACAAAGTCGATTTCGGAGCCCGCCAGAAAGCCCTGGCTCACCGGATCAATCAGCGCCCTGGCGCCGCCGCGCTCGATCACCAGGTCA
>JANLTS010000261.1:0-7384 GCA_031363045.1 Hyphomicrobiales bacterium | reverse complement strand
GAGATCGCACCAATCCCGGTCCGGGTCACCTCAACGCATGGGGCAGGTGATTGTTTTGTGGGGGTTCTTGCAGCGCAACTGGCATGCGGCCAGTCACTGATTGCCGCGTGCAAGTTGGCCAATCAGCACGCCGCTGCATTTGTGTCCCGCTCTGGATAAACAACTGAACACGCCACCACACGGGGCCGGTCCGGGTGCCACGCTGGTGCTGGATATGTGTGTTGACCGTGCTGCGGCCGACTGTCTCTCTCTCCGTAAAAACATCCTTTGTTGCAATGCACAATTTTTGTGAAGTTTGTGAAGTAAATTTACAGAACACCGGATTTGGACCGCGCAATTCAGGCGCGTCTCCAGCGTATTTGTCTTATTATAGGCTAATTCCCTCGCTTGTCATTTTGAAGAGCCAGTGATTTTTTCACACAATCGCAAATCAACTTTACACCATTCAACACATGTGTGAAGCAAACTCAGATTTTGGAAGTTTTGAATGACTCTCGTTCCACCCCTGCGACCTTACAAATACGCCACCCGCTTGAACTCATTCAAGCATGGCAAAGCCGCTGCCGGCGACAGCGCCGCAACGCTTCCGGGCGTATTCGGCTTGCTGTCGCGCGCCGCCGAAGTGCCCGGCCTCAATGCCGTTGATCTCAATTTCCCCGATCATCTGGAAGGTGTCGCGCTGAAAGAGATGAAACATCATCTCGATGGCCTTGGGCTTGCCGTCAACGGTTTCGCCATGCGCTATTACAGCGATCCCGGATTCAAGATTGGAGCCTTTACCAACCCCGATCCCCGTCTGCGCCGTCTTGCCATTGATCAGACCAAGCAGGGCATCGACCAGATGCTGGAGCTAGGCGGTTCGCTGATGACCTTGTGGATGGGTCAGGATGGCTTCGACTATTCCTTCCAGGCAGATTATTCGCGGTTGTGGGACCAGACTCTGGAAGCCATCTCGGAAGTGGCCGACCACATTCCAGCCTGCGAAATCAGCATTGAGTACAAGCCCAATGAGCCCCGCAGCTTCGCGCTGATGCCGGACATTGGAACCACGCTTCTGGCGATTGCAGAAATGGGCCGCAAGAACGTCGGCGTCACCATCGACTTTGCCCATGTTCTGTATGCGGATGAAATGCCCGCCTACGCCGTGGCCCTGGCAGCACGCAGCTCCAGGCTTTTCGGTGTGCACCTGAACGATGGTTATGCCAAACGCGACGACGGCTTGATGGTCGGTACGGTGCATCCGATCCAAACCATGGAACTCATCTATGTGCTGGAAGAGATCGCATACGACCGCCCGATTTATTTCGACACATTCCCCGATACGACAGGCATGGATCCGGTTGCCGAGTGCAGTGCCAACATTGCAACCGTCGAAGCCATGCGCGGTGTCGTCCGAAAACTGCAAGCAGACAACCGCCTCAAGACGGCCATTGCCGGACAAGACGCTGTGACCAGCAATAATGTCGTGCGTGAGGCATTTTACGGAGGTCGCGGCGCAGCCACAGCAAGCACCTGAGACAAGCGGCAACTCATGCCGCGTTCCCATCAACAAGATTTTAGTCGTGGCCAGCGTTCCCGGCGACTGGGATCGCCAGAAAGTATTCCGCACCGCCATTCAAGCGCTGGAGGAAACACTGGCCATCCTCGACATTGAACGTAGCAAAGGCGAAAGCGTCATTGCGCTGACGAACTACGGGTCGTGGCCCTTGGCGGACCTTTCCGATGTGGTGCTGTGCTCCACCGCACTGGGCTCACCTATTACAAGCGAGAATGCGGCCGCCCGGATTGTCCAGCTCAATATCATGGGTGCCATCTTCATGGCAGTGGCATAGAAGAGTTACGGTTCAGCAGAAAAAAACCTGTCGTGCACCATGTCAGCGGTCATGACGAAACGCCGGGAAGAGTTGCTGGTGCTGCGCCAGCTTCTAGCCGCCGCCGATCAACGGCCCATCATGCGGAGCGACGGTCAATGGCAGAGCTGGATTTGCCGCAAGCCCGGCGCAAGCACCATATGGAAACTTGCCCAGGACTAGCGCGGAGTCCTCGCTTGCCCATGGTGCGCTTCATACGAATATTGTTTCCTGCCGAGCTTGGCGCAGCCGCGCTTCGGGATAGCAAGGATCAACTGATATCCGGCCGCCATCACAGAGCATTCACCGCTTACTCTGTGTTCAACAGCTTTCGACAAGGCCCCGGCCTCATCGAAGTGGCAAGGCCGATCATGGCGTTTCTGCGGAAATGGTCACTGCGGCCATTCTCGCAATGGCAAAGCGAACTGATTGGCCAAGCGTGGGCGCCCTGGCAGGCGAGTCTGATTGTGAGGGCCGCCACGTTCATGTGGTTCCTGGCTGGCCACTGCGCCATGGCACTGATCGCAATTGGCTTTATTCTGCTGCTCGGGAACCTCATCGGCTCTTGAACCGGACCGGCCAGCGTGAGAATTTCGCGGTCACTTCGCCCAAATGTCTGCGCCACCGACATTGAGTTGTGATGATTTCCTGTCCACCCTGGCAAGGCAGCGGCGAAAGTCACGGGTAAATCCACTTCTCACCAGCCGCGCGAAATGCGAGGTTCGCGAGGAGTGGCCCCCGCGGACGGAGCTTGGCAAACATATGATTGAGGGTGAACACATTGGCTAAAGTTCCACTGGGCGTCGGCCCCAAGCATCCCCAGGTCGTGGTACTTGTCGGTGCGACAGGAGACTTGTCACAGCGCAAGTTGCTGCCTGGCCTGTTTCACCTCGTCAGTGCCGGTTTCATACCGGGCTGCCGGATCATCGGGGTTTCATTGGACGCGATCGACCTTGGCGAGTTTCGGGCAATCGTGCGCGCCGCACTTGACCGGTTCTATGCCCGGAAACTCAACGAAGCGAAGTGGACTGCTTTCGAACAGATTCTCGATTATGTGCCACAGGGCGCGGGTGCTGGTGCTCTCAAGGCAGCCGTCGAAACCGCCGAAGAGGCATTGGGACAAGACTGCCAAAGAATTCACTATCTGAGCGTGCCGCCCAATGCAGCGCTCGAGGTTGTGCAGCTTCTGGCCGATGCCGATCTTACCGCGCGGGCGCGGATCATCATGGAAAAACCTTTCGGGACCAACCTTGAAACTGCGGTTTCGCTGAACGCCAAACTGCACCGGGTCTTCGCCGAGGAACAGATTTTCCGGATTGACCATTTTCTGGGCAAAGAGCCGGCCCAGAACATCCTCGCCTTCCGCTTCGCAAATGGTCTGTTCGAACCTATCTGGAACCGCAACTTCATCGACCATGTCCAGATCGACGTGCCGGAAACGCTTGATCTCGGCAAGCGCGTCGGGTTCTACGAACAGACGGGTGCCTATCGCGACATGGTCGTCACACATCTGTTCCAGATATTGGGGTTCATGGCGATGGAACCGCCAACAGCCCTCGAGCCAGCCCCCATCAGCGAAGAGAAGAACAAGGTGTTCCGCAGTCTGCTGCCAATCCTGCCGCAGGACGTGGTGCGCGGCCAGTATGCGGGATACCGCGCCGAGGCCGGTGTCGATCCCGATTCTGATACCGAGACCTTCATCGCGCTCAAATGCTCGATCGACAATTGGCGGTGGGCGGGTGTGCCGTTTTTCCTGCGTACCGGCAAACGCATGGCGGAAGGCCAGCGGATCATCTCGATCGCCTTCCGCGAACCACCAAAGAGCATGTTTCCGGCGGGTTCGCGAATCGGCGCGCAAGGACCCGATCACCTGACGTTCGATCTAGCAGACGCCTCAAAAGTATCGCTGTCGTTCTATGGCAAACGCCCAGGCCCCGGCATGCTTCTCGACAAACAAAGCTTGCAGTTTTCAATGAATGACACCGGCCTTATTGGCGAAGTGCTGGAGGCTTATGAACGGCTCATTCTCGATGCGATGCGCGGTGACCACACTTTGTTCACGACAGCCGAGGGTATCGAGCGGCTGTGGGAACAATCGGCGCTGCTCTTGGAATCACCACCGCCCGTGCGCCTCTATGCTCCGGGTTCATGGGGCCCAAAATCCATTCACCAGCTGATTGCACCCAATGCCTGGCGCTTGCCGTTTGAGAGGGCGTGGCGAAACCCCAACGCCTCCGGGAGTTGAATGCGTCGGCAGTGTTGCGATACAACAGTCACATAGCCGGTTGCGCATGGAGACGGATCGATGACAAGCCTTGGGATGCGGCGGGACGGCGTGGCGACACCTTCGTTGATATTGGAGTGCGACGCACTCGACGCCAACATCGCGGTGATGACCGGCTTTGCAAAGTCCAAAGGTCTGGCCATCAGACCGCACGCGAAATCACACAAGTCGCCGGATATCGCGCGCCGGTTGATCCAGGCGGGCGCCAACGGGGGATGCTGCGCGACAATATATGAGGCCGAAGCACTGGCCGCCGGTGGCATTGGCGGACTGCTGGTCACCTCGCCACTGGCCAGCCCCCATATGCTTGAAAGACTGTCACGCCTTTTGTTGCGTGGTGCCGATGTGATGGTAACCGCTGACGATCCCGGCAACGTCCGGCAATTGGCGGAAATCGCCGCCGCGCAGGGCCTAGTGCTGCCGGTGGTCATCGACCTCGATGTCGGCCTGGGGCGCACTGGTTGCGCCAGTGTCCAGAGTGCAGTTAATCTGGCCGAGGAGATTGCCCGGCTTCCGTCGCTCCGCTTTGCCGGCGTGCAGGCCTATTGGGGCGGCCTGCAACAAATCATGCCCTTTGACGAAAGAGGCCGCCGGGTTGCCGAGGAAACGCAAAACCTTCGCGCCCTCGTCAACACGTTGACGGCACGCGGCATGCCACCCGCCATCGTCAGTGGCGGCGGCACCGGCACCCATTGGCACGATGCCGCGCAAGGCATCTTCACCGAACTTCAGATCGGCTCGTTCCTGTTCATGGATTCGATGTATCACGCCACGCAGCTGACACCTGACGGCAACCCCTTCATGCCATCGCTGTTTGTCGCCGCGAGTGTCGTGAGCGCCAGTCATCCCGGCCGGGTCACGGTGAATGCCGGTTACAAGGCGCTGGCCACCGATTCAGGCATGCCCGTGCCGATGCGCGGGGCGCCTCCAGGCTCCACCTATTCCTTCATGGGCGACGAGCACGGCGTCATCACATTTACAGCCGGCCAGGCGCCAGCCCTTGGCGCAACGATTGAACTGCTCACCCCGCATTGCGACCCGACTGTCAATTTGCACCAGCGATATCTGGTGGCCAGGGGCGAGATGATCGTCGACGAGTGGCCGATCATGGCCCGCGGTTATTGAAAGGGGTCAGCCTTTCACCACGCCTTCCATCATGCCCTTGAAGAACAGCTTCTGGGCAAAGGTGAAGGCGATAAGGCCGGGCAGCACGACAATCACGTAGACCGCCGCAAGATTGGGCCAGGTCCATTGCCCGAGACCACCTTGCGCGCTGGCCAGAACCACCGGCATGGTGCGCGCCGCCTGGTCGTTGGTCAGTGTCGAGCACAGCAGGAACTCGCCCCAGGCGGTGACAAAGTTGACGATGAACACCACGACCAATCCGTTGCGCGCCATCGGCAGTGCAATGGTCAGCAACGTCCGCCAGTGGCCGGCGCCATCGACCTTTGCTGCCTCGATGACCTCATGCGGCACCAGCTGGAAAACACTGCGCATGATCAGGATACTGATCGCCAGATTGAGAGTGATGTAGGGCAGGATCAAGCCAGAGGTGCTGTTGATCAGGCCCATGTAGTTCTGGATTTCATAGATGCTGATGATCGACACCACCCGGGTCGGAAAATACAGCGACACCAGCAAGCCCGCGACGACGATCCCGCCGCCGCGTGGCCGCATGTGAACCAGTGCATAGCCCGCGAGAACCGCGAAAGCCGTCGTCAGAAAAACCGTCGCCGCGGTCACATAGATGCTGTTGAACATGTTGACCGGCAGAGTTTCGATCTTGTTGAACACATAGCCATAGGTGGCGAAGTCAAATTTGCGTGGCCAGAAATTGCCGCGCATCGCGTCCGGCAAGGATTTGACCGACATCATCGCCACCCAGGCCAATGGCAAGATGATGATGACCATGAAGAAATTGATCACCACATGGCGGATGACAACATAGCGTTTGCGTTCCATCCGGTCTTGCCGGGGAATTGCCGTTGCCGTCCCGTTGTGGTCGGTCATGCTCATCCCTTGCTGCGGAAAATACGGAGAAGAACGATCATCACCGCCATCATGGCAAGCGAGCCGATCATGCCGATCGCTGCCGCAAAACCCTGCCGCCACAGCCCCAGCTTGAAGGCCTGGTCATACATGAAGATTGTCCAGGTGTAGGTTGGGGACTCGCGGTTGAAACCGCCGAAGATGAGGTATTCATCGATCACCGCCATGGAGGTGCCGAAGCGCAGCACCACGAGAATCATCATGACGGGGGCCAGACGCGGCAGTGTCACGTGCCAGAATAATTGCCATTCGTTGGCGCCGTCGATGCGGGCGGCCTCCGGCAGATCCTTGGGGATGGCGGCGAGCCCGGCAAGAAAGAAAATCGTGTGATAGCCAAGTCCCCACCACACTTCCATAATGGCGATTGACGGCAATGTCAGGTTGGTACCGCCCAGCCATTGCGGGGCGTTCTGCAACGAGAACAGGCCAGTGGTATCGACGAGGAAATGATTGATCGGGCCGCTCTGGAAGTTATACATCCACTTCCAAAGTACAAATACCAATGTGCTCGGAATGACAGCAGGAATCAGCAGCACGACGCGATAGACCGTCGCCAGCCATTCGGTCTTTACGCGGTCGATGAGGATCGCCAGAAGCAGCGGCAGGATGATGGTTCCCGGCAGAAACATCAGCGTGAACAGGGCGGCGCGCCACAGACTCTTCCACATCAAAGGGTCGCGCATGGCGGCGGTGTAATTGTCGAAGCCCACCCAGTTGGCGGGGTCTTGCGTCAGGAACTGATAGTCGGTGAAGCTGATCCACACCACGCGGATGATCGGATAGACCTGGTAGCCGACAAAGAACAACACCGCAGGAGCCAAAAAGGCCCACGTGCCCAAGTCAAGGCGCAGCGCGCCCGGATTGCCGGCTCGCCGGTGATCGCGCCGCGCCGCGGAGATTCGATCGGCTGTTGTATCGGTCATTTTCAATCCTGGCGGACGAAACGCCAAATCGTGGGGCGGCCGAAGCAGAGGATTTGCATTCCCCTTCCGGCCGCCCGCTCGCATATATCAGCCGCGCTTGATTTCGGCCTGGACTGCTTCGACAACTTTCTTCATTGCCGCCTTGGGATCAGCTTCCTCGCCCTTGAGATAAGCATCCCAGTGCGGCTTGCCGATCTGGAACTGCGACAGGCCGAAGAGATGGTTGGTGATGGCCTTGGCCTGGTCGAGTTGACCGCGCACCAGTCCGACGAAGGGCG